>JASCPG010000030.1 GCA_029960085.1 Microbacteriaceae bacterium PS02067
GCCCTGGCCCGCACAGTACGTGCGCGCCCGTCCCCGCGTCTGACGCGCCGCAGGGCCCGCGCACACGACCCGGCTCGGGCGCACGCCGGCGCGCCGCCCCGCGACGCCAGACGACCGCCGCCCGACCGCGCGGTCAGTACCCGCGTCGGGTCGCGTCGTGCACTTCGCCGACGAGCTCCTCGATGATGTCCTCGAGGAAGAGCACGCCGGTCGTCTGCCCCTCGGCATCCCGCACCTGCGCGAGGTGGCGGCTCGACCGGCGCATGAGCGCGAGGGCGTCCTCGAGATCGGTCGATTCCGCGACGGGCACCATGTGGTGGATGCGCTTCGGGCGGATCGGCACGTCGACCGCGTTCGGGGCGCCGGGGCCTTCCGCCGCGCGCAGCACGTCCTTCAGGTGCACGTAGCCGAGAGGGATGCCCTCGGCATCCACGATCACGTAGCGCGAGAACCCGTGCTTCGCGACGGCGCGCTCGATCTCGTCCGGCGTCGTCTCCTCGGGGAGGGTGACGAGGGCGGAGAGGGGCACCGCGATGTCGCGTGCCTTCTTCTCGGTGAACTCCACCGCCGCCGTCACGGCGCCCGACGCGTCGTCGAGGACGCCTTCGATGCGCGACTGGTTCACGATCGTCGCGACCTCGTCGAGCGTGAACGTCGACGCGGCCTCGTTCTTCGGCTCCACCCCGAACAGGCGCACCGTGTGGTTCGCGAGCCAGTTGAGCGCCACGATGATCGGATAGAAGAGCTTCGAGCACCACACGAGCGGCGTCGCGAGCATCAGGACGGCCCGGTCGGGCAGCGAGAACGCGAGGTTCTTCGGCACCATCTCGCCGAACACGACGTGCAGGTACGACACGATCACGAGCGCGATCGCGAAGGCGACGCCGCCGATGATGGCCTCGCTCCAGCCGGTGAGGCCGAGCGGCCCTTCCAGGAGGTGGTGGATCGCCGGCTCGGAGACGTTCAGGATGAGCAGCGAGCAGATCGTGATGCCGAGCTGGCACGTCGCGAGCATGAGCGTCGCGTGCTCCATCGCGTATAGCGCCGTCTTCGCGGTCGCCGAACCCTTCTCGGCGAGCGGCTCGATCTGCGAGCGACGCGCCGAGATGACGGCGAACTCCGCACCGACGAAGAACGCGTTGAACGCCAGCAGCACGACGAGCCAGGCGATTCCCGCCCAATCGTTCATCGGGGCTCACCCCCCTCGGCATCCGCCCCTTCGGGGAGCGGTCGCGGCGTGAACTTCACGCGGTCGACGCGGCGCCCGTCCAGGCGCTGCACCTCGAGTGTGCCGTCCTCGAGTTCGACGGTGTCGCCGACGACGGGGATCCGTTCGAGGGCCGACATGACGAAGCCGCCGACCGTGTCGTACACGTCGCTTTCGGGCACGCGGATGCCCGTGCGCTCGAGCAACTCATCGGGCCGCAGCTCGCCGGGGAACAGCACGGAGCCGGCGATCCGCACGACGCCGGCGCGCGAACGATCATGCTCGTCGAGCACCTCGCCGACGATCTCCTCGACGAGGTCTTCGAGGGTGACGACGCCGGCCGTGCCGCCGTACTCGTCGACGACGATCGCCATCTGGTAGCCCTTCGCACGCAGCTCCGCCATGACGGCGTCGAGATGCACCGCTTCGGGCACGCGCAGGGGCTCCTCGGCGATCGCCGCCGCCGGGACGTCGCCGCGACGGTCGCGCGGCACGCTGACGGCCTGCTTCAGGTGCACGATGCCCGTGATGTCGTCCATCGACTCGTCGTACACGGGGAACCGGCTGTGACCCGTGCGCCGCGCGAGCTGAATGACGTCCTCGACGGTGTCGCCCGCCGCGACGGCGTGGATGCTCGGACGCGGCGTCATGACGTCGGCCGTCGTGAGCCGCGCGAAGGTGAGTGTGCGATCGAGGAGCGACGCGGTGTCCTGTTCCAGCACGCCCGCGCTCGCGGAGCGCCGGACGAGGCTCGACAGCTCATCGGCCGTGCGCGCTCCGGAGAGCTCCTCCTTCGGCTCGATGCCCATCGAACGCAGGATGCCGTTGGCGCTGCCGTTCAGCACGGCGATCGCGGGTCGGAACACCATCGTGAACCCGACCTGGAAGGGCATGACGAACTTCGCCGTCTGCCGCGGGATCGCGAGCGCGAAGTTCTTCGGCACGAGCTCGCCGAGGATCATCGAGAACATCGTCGCGATCGCGATGGCGATGACCGTGGAGATCGCGCGCACCGCCGCGCCCGGCACGCCCCAGCCCGACAGCACGGGGCTCAGCAGGTTCGTGAGCGCGGGCTCCATCGTGTACCCGGTGAGCAGCGTCGTCAACGTGATGCCGAGCTGCGCGCTCGACAGGTGCGTCGAGGTGATCTTCAGGGCGGAGATCGTGAGCGACAGGCGGGATTCCCCGGCCGCCTGACGGGCTTCGAGATCGGCACGGTCGAGGTTGACGAGGGCGAATTCGCTCGCGACGAACAGGCCGGTCCCGATGGTGAGCAGGAGCCCCACGCCCAACATGACGTAATCCATCACACGTCACCCCCGGGAGATGCCGGGGCGGGTCGGTGGGGCGATCGTCTGCAACTGGGAGGGTCGTCCATTGTGGGTTCGATTGTACGGCACCACCCCTGCGCGCGGCGGGGCGGGCGCCGGCGGCGAGCGACGGCCGACTACCAGCTGACCGGCAGGGCCTTGCCCTCTTCGTAGCCCGCGGCGGACTGGAGGCCGACCGTGGCGCGCTCGTGGAACTCGGCGACGGAGGCGGCACCCGCGTAGGTGAACGACGACCGCACGCCCGACGTGATCATGTCGAGGAGGTCCTCCACCGACGGGCGGAGCGGGTCGAGGTAGATCTTCGACGACGAGATGCCTTCAGCGAACAGCTCCTTGCGGGCGCGGTCGTACGCGTCGAGGCGTCCGAACCTCCCCTGCACGGCCTTCGTGGATGCCATGCCCCACGACTCCTTGTAGACCCGTCCGGTCTCGTCGCGCTGCAGCTGTCCGGGCGCCTCGATCGTGCCGGCGAACCACGAGCCGATCATGACGGACGCGGCGCCCGCGGCGAGCGCGAGTGCGACGTCGCGGGGGTAGCGCACGCCACCGTCCGCCCACACGTGCGCACCCAGTTCGGCAGCGGCCTGCGAGGTCTCCAGCACGGCCGAGAACTGCGGGCGGCCGACGGCGGTCATCATGCGGGTCGTGCACATCGCGCCGGGGCCGACGCCGACCTTCAGGATCGATGCGCCCGCCTCGACGAGGTCGCGGACGCCCTCGGCGGTCACGATGTTGCCCGCGGCGATCGGGATGCCGAGTCCGAGCCCTGCCACCGTCTGGAGGGCTTGGAGCATCCCCTCCTGATGACCGTGCGCCGTGTCGACGACCAGCACGTCGACGCCCGCCGAGACGAGCGCCTTCGCCTTCTCGGCGACGTCGCCGTTGATGCCGACAGCGGCGGCGACGATGAGCCGGCCGTCCGCGTCGACGGCGGGGCGGTACAGCGTCGCGCGCAGCGCCGTGCGCTGCGACAGCGTTCCCACGAGGTAGCCGTGGTGGAGGACGCACACGGTCTCGGCGCCGGCGGCGACGATGAGGTCGAACGCGTGCCGGGCATCCGTCACGTCGTCGGCGTCGATCGCGGGAGTGCGCCCGCGGGCGAGGTCGCCCAGGCGTGCGTCGGGGAGGGCGGTGCCGAGGCGCGCGGCGGGAACGACGCCCAGGATGTCGTCGACGTGCACACGGTCCGACGGTGCGGAGACCACGACGATGCCGTGGCCGGCCGTCGCCGGGACGAGGGCCGCCGCCTCCGCGACCGTCGCGTCTGCGGACAGGACGAGCGGCGTGTCCCAGCGGACCGGCTGATCCTTCACCCACCGGATGGCGGCGTCGAGGTCCTGCAGCGGCATGTCCTGCGGGAGGACGCCCAGACCCCCGCGGCGCGCGAGCGAGGCGGCGAGGCGAGGACCGGTGACGGAGTTCATGTTGGAGGCGACGAGCGGGATCGTGGCCGTGCTGCCGTCACCCGGGGCGAGGTCGACGTCGAGGCGGCTCGTGACGCCCGAACGGCGCGGGACGAGGAACACGTCCGAGTAGGTGAGGTCGACGGTGGGGGCGGCGCCGGAGAAGTGCATGGAACCACGGTACCGACCCGAAACCTGGGATACCCTTGATGGTTGTGTGCGTGAGGGCGAACACCCGGCCCCGCACCTCCTGAACTTCATCGACGAAAAGGTGGCAACCGTGTCCAGTCAGACGACCGGCGTGGGTATTTCGAACGACGGCGAATTCGGGGCCAACGAGTGGCTCGTCGCCGAGATGTTCGACCAGTTCGCGAAGGACCGCAACGCGGTCGATCAGTCATGGTGGCCCGTGCTCGAGGCCTATGAGAAGGCACATCGCGAGGGCGGAGCGTCCTCCGGCAGCAGGGCGACGCCCCCGGCGGCTCCCGCCACCACCACGGCCCCGCCCGCGGCATCCACCGCGGCCACGGCGGAGCCCCGCCCCCTCACGGCACCGATCCCCGTCCTCGGTGCGCAGCCGGTCGCGAAGACCACGGCACGCCCCGCGGCGCCCCAGCCCGTCCCGGCCGAAGCCCCCGCCGTGCAGCCCGCCGCACCGGCCGAAGCGCGCGAAGACGTCGTCACGCCGCTGCGCGGCATGCCGAAGACCCTCGCGGCCAACATGGACGAGTCGCTCACCGTCCCGACCGCGACGAGCGTCCGCACGGTCCCGGCGAAGCTCATGATCGACAACCGGATCGTGATCAACAACCACATGTCCCGCACGCGCGGCGGCAAGGTGAGCTTCACGCACCTCATCGGCTGGGCGCTCATCCAGGCACTCAAGGCCTTCCCCAGCCAGAACGTCTCCTACGCCGAGGTCGACGGCAAGCCCTCGGTCGTCGCGCCCGCGCACATCGGGCTCGGCATCGCGATCGACCTTCCGAAGCCCGACGGCACGCGCGCCCTGATGGTCCCCTCCATCAAGCAGGCAGAGTCCCTCACGTTCGGCGAGTACCTCGCGGCCTACGAGGACCTCGTCAAGCGCGCCCGCGGCAACAAGCTCACCGCCGCCGACTTCCAGGGCACCACGATCTCGCTCACGAACCCCGGCGGCATCGGCACCGTGCACTCCGTGCCGCGCCTCATGAAGGGCCAGGGCTGCATCGTCGGCGCCGGCGCCCTCGAGTACCCGGCCGAGTTCCAGGGTTCGAGCGAGAAGACCCTCGTCGAACTCGGCATCGGGAAGACCATCACCCTGACGAGCACGTACGACCACCGCGTCATCCAGGGTGCGGGCTCGGGCGAGTTCCTGAAGATCGTGCACGAGCTGCTCATCGGCCAGCGCGGCTTCTACGAGGGCATCTTCGCGGCCCTCCGCATCCCCTACGCCCCGATCCACTGGGCCGGTGACATCAGCGTCGACATCGCCGAGCGCGTCGACAAGACCGCCCGCGTGCAGGAGCTCATCAACTCGTACCGCGTCCGCGGTCACCTGATGGCCGACATCGACCCGCTGGAGTACGTGCAGCGCACGCACCCCGACCTCGAGATCGAGAGCCACGGCCTCACCTTCTGGGACCTCGACCGCGAGTTCGTCACGGGCGGCTTCGGCGGCCGTCGCACGATGAAGCTCCGCGAGATCCTGGGCGTCCTCCGCGACTCGTACTGCCGCACGATCGGCGTCGAGTACATGCACATCCAGGACCCGGCGCAGCGCAAGTGGTTCCAGGACAACGTCGAGGTGAAGTACCAGAAGCCGAGCCACGACGAGCAGCTGCGCGTCCTCGACAAGCTCAACCAGGCCGAGGCGTTCGAGACGTTCCTGCAGACGAAGTACGTCGGCCAGAAGCGCTTCTCGCTCGAAGGCGGCGAGTCGCTCATCCCGCTCCTCGACGAGATCCTCCAGGGCGCCGCGGGCGCGAACCTCGACGGCGCGGCGATCGGCATGGCGCACCGCGGACGCCTCAACGTCCTCACGAACATCGCCGGCAAGACCTACAGCCAGATCTTCCGCGAGTTCGAAGGCTCGGTCGCGATCGGGTCGAAGTCGGGCTCGGGCGACGTCAAGTACCACCTCGGCACCGAGGGGACGTTCGTGTCGGATGCCGGGGAGGAGCTCCCCGTCTACCTCGCCGCCAACCCGTCGCACCTCGAGACGGTCGACGGTGTCCTCGAGGGCATCGTCCGCGCCAAGCAGGACCGCGCTCCCATCGGGACGTTCCCCTGGATGCCGATCCTCGTGCACGGCGACGCGGCCTTCGCCGGCCAGGGCGTGGTCGTGGAGACGCTGCAGATGTCGCAGCTGCGCGGCTACCGCACGGGCGGCACCGTGCACGTGGTCGTCAACAACCAGCTCGGCTTCACGACGCTGCCGCTCGACGGGCGCACCTCGGTGTACGCGACGGATGTCGCCAAGACCATCCAGGCCCCGATCCTGCACGTGAACGGCGATGACCCGGAGGCCGTCGTCCGTGTCGCGGACCTCGCGGTCGCCTACCGTCAGCAGTTCAAGCGCGACGTCGTCATCGACCTCGTCTGCTACCGCCGTCGCGGCCACAACGAGGGCGACGACCCGTCGATGACGCAGCCGCTCATGACGAACCTCATCGAGGCGAAGCGCTCGGTCCGGCGCCTGTACACCGAGTCGCTCGTCGGTCGCGGTGACATCACCGAGGAGGAGTACGACAAGGCGAAGGCCGACTTCCAGAACCGTCTGGAGATCGCGTTCGCGGAGACCCACGCCGCCGAGACCGGCACGACGGGGATCGTCTCGCCCGTGAGCGGCGAGGTCGCGCAGGCCGTCGGCGAACCCGAGACGACCGGGGTGTCAACCGAGGTCGTCCACAAGATCGGCGACGCGTTCGTGAACAAGCCCGAGGGCTTCACGGTGCACAACAAGCTGCAGCAGCTGCTCGAGAAGCGCCTCGACATGAGCCGCAACGGGCACGTCGACTGGGGCTTCGGTGAGCTCCTCGCCTTCGGCTCGCTCCTCATGGAGGGCACCAACGTCCGCCTCGCGGGCCAGGACGCACGGCGCGGCACGTTCGTGCAGCGCCACGCGGTGCTGCACGACCGCGCCAACGGTCAGGAATGGTTGCCGCTCGCGAACCTCTCCGAGACGCAGGGCCGCTTCTACGTGTACGACTCGCTCCTCAGCGAGTACGCCGCGATGGGGTTCGAGTACGGCTACTCCGTCGAGCGGCCCGACACGCTGACCCTCTGGGAGGCGCAGTTCGGCGACTTCGCCAACGGCGCCCAGTCGGTCGTCGACGAGTACATCTCGGCAGCCGAGCAGAAGTGGGGCCAGCAGTCGAGCGTCGTGCTGCTGCTCCCCCACGGCTATGAAGGACAGGGCCCCGACCACTCGTCGGCGCGCATCGAGCGCTACCTGCAGATGTGCGCGCAGGACAACATGACCGTGGCGCGCCCGTCGACCCCGGCGTCGTACTTCCACCTGCTCCGCCGCCAGGCCTACGCGCGCCCGCGCCGCCCGCTCGTCGTCTTCACGCCGAAGGCGATGCTGCGCCTGCGCAGCGCCACGAGCACCGTCGAGGACTTCACGACGGGTCGCTTCGAGACGGTCCTCGATGACACGCGGGCCATCGACAAGGCATCCGTCACGCGCGTGCTGCTGCACTCCGGCAAGATCCACTGGGACCTCGTCGCGGAGCTCGAGAAGAAGCCGAACCCGAACGTCGCCCTCGTCCGGGTCGAGCAGTTCTACCCGGCACCCGTCGACGAGCTCAACCGCATCATCGACAGCTACCCGAACGCGGAGCTCGTCTGGGTGCAGGATGAGCCGGAGAACCAGGGCGCGTGGCCGTTCATCGTGCTCGAAGTGGTCAAGCACCTCCACGGCCGGACGATCCGTCGCATCTCGCGCGCGGCCGCCGCATCGACGGCGACGGGTTCGCCGAAGGTGCACGCCCGCGAGCAGGCCGCGATCCTCGAGAAGGCCCTGACGACCTCCTGACGACACGCACCGGCGCCCTCGCGCCGCACCATCCGAGGACGACATGGACGTCGCACTCCTGACGAACCCCGCCGCGCGGTCGGGCGCCCACACCGGTGTCGCGATGCGCGCCGCGGAGCGCCTGCGCGAGGGCGGGCACCGCGTCACGGTCGTCTCCGGCGGCAGCGCGGCGGAATCGTCGTCGCTCCTGCGCACAGCGCTCGACGTCGGCGCCGATGCGGTCGTCGTCGCGGGAGGCGATGGCACGGTCTCCCTCGCCCTGCAGATCCTCGCGGGCGGCGACGTCCCCCTCGGAATCGTCCCGACCGGCACCGGCAACGACTTCGCGACGGCGCTCGGCCTGCGCGACCTCGACGCCGACGCAGCGGCGGATGCCGTGATCGGCGGCCGGACGCGCACGATCGACCTCGCCCGGGTCACGCGCGCGGACGGCTCCACGCTCCTCTACGGCACGGTGCTCGCGAGCGGGTTCGACTCGAAGGTGAACGACCGCGCCAACCGCATGCGCCGGCCGCGCGGCCACCGCCGGTACGACATCGCCCTCCTCATCGAGTTCCTGACGCTCCGCGGCATCCCGTTCGACGTCGAACTGGACCTCGCCGACGGGACCACCGAACGCCTCGCGGGCGACCTCGTGATGGCGACGGTCGGCAACGGCCGGACCTACGGCGGCGGCATCCCGATCTGCCCCGACGCCGACCTCGAGGACGGCCTGCTCGATGTGACCCTCGTGCGTCCCGCCGGGCGGTTGCGGCTGCTGCGGCTTCTCCCCCGCGTCTACCGGGGCACCCACACGACGACCGTGCCGGAAGTCTCGACGTATCGCATCCGGGCAGCACGACTCGTGTCACCGGGCACCACGGCTTATGCCGACGGCGAGCCGCTCGGACCGCTGCCCGTCTCCGTCGAGGTCGTCCCTCGCGCGGTGCGCGTGTTCACGGTGCGCTGAGCGCGGCGCGCTCGATAGCTCAGCCCGGCGGCGCGAGGCCGATCGCGGGTCCGAGCGCCTGGATCGCGGCGTCGAGCCCTCCGGTGAGCGCGGTGCCGACGTGGCCGGCGCCGGCGATCGGGATCGCCGCGACGTTGAATCCCGCCGCACGCGCGGCATCCGCGTTCCGCTTCTGCCCGGGCCCGAAGGTCGGATCCTCGGTGCCCCACGTGAAGACGGCCGGATGCCCCGCATAGGCCCCGGGGTGGGCGGCGAGCTGCGCGGTGGGCATGGCCGCCTCGAAGGCCGCCTTGTCGCCGCCGAAGAGTTCGGCGACCGTGTGCGAGACGTGCTCCGAGCCCGGATACTCGTTGCCCGAGATGTCCAGCAGCCCGCCCCAGAGATCGGGATGCGCCGCGGCGAAGGCGAATGCGCACGCGCCACCGTTGGAGTATCCGCCGATCACCCATCTCGAGTGGTCGGCGGTGATGTTCAGATGGGCCTGGGCGTACTGCGGCACGAGCGTGTTGAGGTACGTCGAGACGGCGCCGTAGCGCGAGGAGTCGCGGCACACCGGGTCGAGATCCGGCGCGCCCAGCTGGTCGGCGACGATCGCGATCGGCGCGAGGCCGTGGTGCGCGGCGGCGAACGCATCGAGCGCGGTGGCGAGATGCGTCGGGTCCGGCCCTCCCGGCTGCCCCATCATGAACACCAGGAGCGGCAGCGCGGGCGGATGCGCGACGAGCGCGGCCGGCGGGAGGTACAGGGCACCGTCGCGCGCCTTCGGGAAGTTGCCGACGGGAATCCTCTCGGATCCGCCCAGCGCGCTCACCTGCCCGTGCGCCGGCATGTCCGCCGGCGCCACCCAGGTCTTGTACAGGTCGGCACCGTCATCCGCCCCCGCAGCGGGGGTTGCCGCGGGCAGCGGCACGACGTCGTACGCCTGCACCCCGAGCAGGCCGGCGAACGTGTGGGTGATGCCGTAGGCGCGGTTGACACCGAGCATCCCCACGAGGATCGACACCAGGATGAGGACGATCCCCGCGAGGCGCCGCGCCCACGGGCGCGACAGCACCGCGACGACGCCCGCGCCGATGCCGAGCCCCGCGCACACCCCCCAGAGCATCGCGAGTCGTGGGAGCGGCCCGTCGAAGATGCCCTCATGCTCGAGCACTGCCGCCGTGACCCAGAGGATCACCGCGCCCAGGACGGCACCGATCGCGACACGCCGGAACCGGACCGGCCGCGCCAGCACGACGAACGCGAGGAGCACGACGAACGCGATCCGCGGAACGATCACCATCACGGGGTTGTCGATGAGCTCCAGTGAGAGCAGCCAATGCGTCACGGACGACCACCTCGTACCAGCGTCAGGACGTCCCGTCGTCGGGCGTCGGGGAGATAAGCGCGCGCGATCGCCACGCCGATGCGGGGAAGGGCGAGCGGGTCGCCGTAGGCGAGATGCAGGCCCTCGTAGCGCGGGTGGAACTTCGCCTTGAACCGGAACAGCGAGGCGAAGCCGTACACCGGCTCGAGTGCGGCGGCGAGCCACACGAGGAAGACGTCCAGTGCCGTCGCCGCGTCCCCGCGGCGCTCGGCCCGGACGGCGAGCGGTGCGCCGGAGAGGCTGAGGAACGACAGCCCGTCGGCGGCGCCGCGCAGCGCCGTCTTCGCGATGAGGAACTCCATGACGCCGTTCGGCCCGTCCATCCGGCGGCGCATGAAGTCGAGGGTGCGCCCGACGAGGGCGCCGTCGCGCCACACGGGCATCCAGCTCGTGACTCCCTGCACGCGATCCTGCGCGTCGACCGCGACCATCACGGCGACGTCGGGGTCGGATGCCTCGGCGAGTCCCCCCAGCGTGAATCGCATCTCCGGGAGCGCCTTCTCCGACACCCATGCCTCGCTGAGTTCGACGATCTGCGCCGTGACGGAGGAGGGGAGATCGCTCCAGCGCGACCACACGGCGCGCATGCCCTCGCGCTCGGCGCGGACGACCGGCTGCCGGACCTTCTGCCAGGCCTTGCCGACGAGGTCGAAGCCGTCGAGGTCGACGAGGGTCTCCTCCGCGACAGGGAAGTGCGCCCACCCGCGTCGGTCGAGGGCCGGGAGGTACTCGTCGCCGATGCTGTAGAACGCGACCGCCCAATCGTGCGCGACGCACATCGCGATGAAGCCGTCGAGCGCGTCCTCACCGTGCTCCGGCGCCCCGACGGGGCCGCCGACGGCCAGCGCCACGTCGCCGACGAGACGGTACGCGACGGCGGACTGCAGATCGTCCGCGTACCAGTACCTGTTGCCCTCCCACGTGCCCCACCACGACACCGTGCCCCCACCGCGGCGCAGGAGCGCCCGATACAGCGTGCCGTCGCTGTCGGGAAGCCGGCCGCGCGAACGCAGCACGCGGACGAGCAGGACGATGACGACCGCCCAGAACAGAACGCCCGTCCACTGGTACGCGAACAGCGCGGGTCCTCCATGCGGGTGGACGAGCGGCCCCGGTTCGATCCGCAGACCGATCGGGACGAGGCGGCGCAGGGCATCGAGCAGTGCGCCACCCGGCGCGACCGACGCGTCGAAGTCGCGCCGGAACGAGACCGCCATGAGCGTCGAGACACCCACGACGACGACGGCCGTGGCGACGACCGCGATCGCCGCCCGCCGCACGACCGCGCGGTCGGCGCGGACGGTGAAGGCGCGACGGGAGCGGAAGACGGCGACGGCGAGCGCCGCGGGGAAGACGAGGTCTCCGAGGAGAGCGACGGTGACGTCGAGCGGGTCTCCGTACTCGCGCGCGTCGACACCGATCGTGAGCAGCAGGACGCTGTGCGCGACGAGGCCCGCCAGCACCGCGAGCACGAGGATGACGGCGGCCCGCCGCCCTGCGGCGAGGCCCCATGCCCCCACGAGCAGCAGCGCGAGGGGCACGAGCGCGACGAGCGCGGGCCCCGCGCCGCGCGTCACGACAGCGACGGTGACCTGGTCGCACGCGGCGAAGTAGTGACGCGCGCACGCCGCGGCCAGGTGCTGATCGACCTGGCTGAACAGGTCGGCGACGCGGGAGAGCGGACCGTGGCCTCCGTCGGTGAGGAGTGCGGCGAACGGCCCTACCGCCGCGACGGCGACGAGCGTCGCCAGCAGCGACCGCGTCTCGGCGAGCGAGCTGCGGTGCCACGCGTGCGGGCGTGACGAGCGCAGCAGCAGCATGCCCGCGAGGAGTCCGATCAGAGCTGCCGTGAGGCGGTACCACGACGCGGCATCCCCCGCGTAGAGCGCGAAGACGGCGAGGACGGCCATACCGATGAGCCGCACGCGACGGCGCCAGAGGGCGGGAGCCTCCGCGGAGGCGAACATGACGGCGGCACTGATCGCGATCAGGGGGTCAGCGACGGGCGCCGGCGCCGTCTCGAAGGGCCGAAGCCCGGCCACGGTCCACAGCGCCGCCTGCGCGACCACGCCCACGGCGACGGAGATGGCCCCCAGCCCGACCAGGGCGATGAGGGCGCGCCACGCGCCGAGGACCGTCTCCGCCGCGCCGAGGAGCGTGAGCGAGAAGGCGACGGTGACGAGCGCCCCGATGACGGAGGACGGCGCCACGAGCGCCGTGAGGAGCGTCCAGCCCTGGCCGGCCTGCAGCACCTCCTGCACTCCGGCCGCGACGGGGATCCGAGGGGCGCCTGCGATGCTGCCACTCAGCACGCCGACGACGAGGCACAGGGCGGCGAAGCCGAGGGCGACCGGGTGGCGGCGCATCCAGGATGCGGCGAGTCGCGCCGCGGCAGGCGCCGGAGTCCGGCGTGCACCGGCGCCGGAATCGTCTCGTACGACACTCGGTTTCGCGTTCACCGATCCTGATCGTGGTCCTCGATACTGCGCGTTCGCTATGCCTGCGCTATGGCCGGAACGTGACTGTCCGATGAGGCTCGACCGCGCCCGCATCGTCGGTCAACCGGCGGCGGGAAGCTCGATCCGCACGCGCGTCCCCTGTGAACGCGGCGGCCACGAGGACCGTCGACAGGGCGATCGCGGTGAGACGGGATGTCGTGTTCATGGCATCCACGCTAGAAGACCGATGTCGCATCCGTGTCGCCGCGGTGTCGCGATCCTGCGACAGGTGCTCCCGCACGTCCGCCGCGCGGATCAGCCGCGCTCCGGACGGTGGCGCCGGCGTCAGTGGTGCGCGGCCTGCTCGGCGCGCAGCCGCGCCAGCACCTGGTCGCGAAGCTCCTCGGGCGCGCTCTCCTTGCAGGCGCGCGCGACGACGGCGGTCAGGGTCGTCGCGACGAGAGCCTCTTCACGGCACGCCGGGCAGTTCTCCAGGTGCTCACGGATGTCGGAGTGCTCCGTCTTGCACATCTCGTTGCGGAGATACTCCTCCAGATCGGTGCGGGCTTTGTCGCAGCCGCAGTCGCTCATCTCGTGCTCCTCGTCTTCGCGGCGGGCACCTCGATGCCGCGCTCGCGCGCATAGTCCGCCAGCAGGTCACGGAGCATGCGCCGGCCACGGTGCAGGCGGCTCATGACGGTGCCGATCGGGGTTTTCATGATGTCCGCGATCTCCTGATACGCGAAGCCTTCGACATCGGCGAGGTACACCGCGAGCCGGAAGTCCTCGGGGATCGACTGCAGCGCATCCTTCACGACGGACGCCGGCATGTGGTCGATCGCCTCGGCCTCCGCCGAACGGCTACTCGTCGCCGTGGTCGATTCCGCACCGCCCAGCTGCCAGTCCTCGAGCTCATCGATCGTGCCCTGGTACGGCTCGCGCTGCTTCTTGCGGTACGTGTTGATGTACGTGTTCGTGAGGATCCGGTACAGCCACGCCTTGAGGTTCGTGCCCTGCGTGAAGGATGCCCAGGAGGCGAACGCCTTGACGAACGTCTCCTGCACGAGGTCGGCGGCATCGGCCGGGTTGCGGGTCATCCGCATCGCCGCCGCATAGAGCTGGTCCATGAACGGGAGCGCCTGTTCCTCGAACTGGGCGCGTCGGTCCGCGCTGGTGTCGGATGCCTCGGATGTCTGCGGGTCTGTCGCCGCCTGCTCTTCCATCGCGGCCCAGTCTACGTCTGCCTCAAACGGCAGAACCGGTGCGAGCGTCGCTGTCAACGGTCACCTTTCGATTAGAGGGGGTCGGAGGGGTTCGTTAGGGTAGAACCCGATGACCACGACCGGGTATTCCCTCTCCACGCCAGCCTCGTCGTCGTGGGCCGCCCCCCATGTCGACCGACCCGTGCAGGCGGCGGTCGCCGTGCCCGGCTCGAAGTCGCTCACGAACCGCAAGCTCGTCCTCGCCGCACTCGCCGATTCGCCGTCCACGCTGACGGCACCGCTGCACTCCGAGGACTCCGACAGCATGATCCGGGCGCTCCGGGCGCTGGGTGTCGACATCGAAGAGGTGCCCGGCGCCGGCCGGTTCGGCTCGGACTTCAAGATCACGCCGCCCGCGACCCTCGGTGGCGATGTGACGATCGACTGCGGTCAGGCGGGCACGGTGATGCGCTTCATCGCCCCGATCGCGGGGCTCGCCCACGGCGACGTGACGATCACGGCCCACCCGACGGCCCTCCACCGCCCGATGGGCGAGATGATCAAGGCGCTGCGCGACGTGGGCGTCGACATCGACGACGGCGGCAACTGGTCGATGCCGTTCACGGTGCGCGGGCGCGGTCAGGTCCGCGGCGGCCGGGTCACGATCGACGCGAGCCACTCCAGCCAGTTCGTCTCGGGCCTGCTGCTGGCCGCGCCGCGCTTCGACGTCGGGCTCCACCTCATCCATTCCGGTGAGCGACTGCCCTCGATGCCCCACATCGACATGACCGTCGAGACGCTCGCGCGTCGCGGCATCCAGATCGAGCACCCGAACCCGAACGAATGGGTGGTGCCCTCCGGCATCCCCCGCGGGCGGGATGCCGTGATCGAGCCGGATCTGTCGAATGCCGCCCCCTTCCTCGGCGCTGCGCTCCTCACCGGCGGCGCCGTGACGATCCCGGGCTGGCCGGCGTCGACGACCCAGCCGGGAGGCCTCCTCCCCGAGATCCTGACCCTTCTCGGCGCGCGGACGAGCCGCCGCGGCGGCGCGCTGACCGTGACCGGCACGGGTCGCATCGCCGGCGTCGACCTCGACCTGTCGGCCGCGAGCGAGCTGACCCCGACGCTCTTCGCGCTCGCGGCGTTCGCGGATGCCCCGACGACGCTCCACGGCATCGGCCACATCCGCGGCCACGAGACCGACCGCATCGACGCCCTGGTGAGCAACCTGCGTGCCCTCGGCGGGCATGCCGAGGAGCTCCCCGACGGCATCCGCATCACCCCCGCACCGCTGCACGGCGGCACCTGGCGCGCGCATCACGATCACCGGATCGCGACGGCGGGCGCCCTCATCGGCCTGCGCGTGCGCGGCGTCGAGGTCGACGACATCGGCACCACCGCGAAGACGCTACCCGAGTTCCCCCAGCTGTGGCAGGACATGCTCGCCTCCGAAGGCGTCGAATGAGCCCGGCGGACCGGGCCTGACATGAGCTGGCTGGACGATCTCGACGACGACGACGAGCCGGAGTTCGACGAGGCCGACGTGCGCGTGCGCCCGAACCCGAAGGCCAACCGCCCTCGCACGAAGCGGCGCCCGGCGCACGCGGATGCGCGCGTCGCCCGCGTGCTCGGCGTGGACCGCGGTCGCTACACCGTGCTCCTGGACGAGGGCGGTCCGGATGAGCACACGGCGCTCGCGACGCGGGCGCGCGAACTGCGCAAGCAGCCCATCGTGACGGGCGACCGTGCGCGCGTCGTCGGCGACTCGACCGGCGATGAGGGCACACTCGCCCGTATCGTCGGCATCGAGGAGCGGACCTCCCTGCTGCGGCGGAGCGCCGACGACACCGACCAGGTCGAGCGCATCATCGTCGCGAACGCCGACCAGATGCTCGTCGTCGTCGCCGCCGCCGACCCCGAGCCGCGGCCGCGCCTCGTCGACCGCTACCTCATCGCAGCGCTCGACGCCGGCATCCATCCGCTCCTCGTCGTCACGAAGACCGACCTCGCCGATCCGACGGACTTCCTGGGCCACTTCGAAGGGCTCGAAGACCTCACGGTCTTCCGGAGCGGCACGGGCGACATGCCGGTCGAGGAGATCGGCGAGCATCTCGTGGGGCACTCCACCGTGTTCGTCGGCCACTCCGGCGTCGGCAAGTCGACGCTCGTGAACGCCCTCGTCCCGTCCGCCGACCGCGCGACGGGCCATGTCAACGAGGTCACGGGGCGGGGCCGTCACACCTCGAGCTCGACCGTCTCGTTGCGCTATGTCGGTGCGGCGGGGCGCGGGTGGGTCATCGACACGCCCGGTGTCCGCTCGTTCGGTCTCGGCCACGTCGACCCGGCGAACATCCTCAAGGCGTATCCCGACCTCGCAGCCGTCGCCGAGGACTGCCCGCGCGGCTGCACGCACCTCCCCGACGCGCCGGACTGCGCGATCATCGAGGCCGTCGCCGAAGGTCGGCTCGGCGAGCGTGGCGCCGCACGGCTCGACTCGCTGCAGCGCCTGCTGGCGACGTTCGCCTAAGCGCGGCGGTCTTGCGACCGCACGTAGGGTGGAAGCATGTCCCACCTCGAACCCGGATCCCCCGCGCCCGATTTCACCCTCACCGATCAGGACGCGCGCTCCGTGTCGCTCGCGGGGCTGCGTGGGCACCGCGTGATCCTCTTCTTCTACCCGGCGGCGATGACCCCCGGGTGCACGAAGGAGGCGTGCGACTTCCGCGACAGCCTCGCCCCGCTGCAGGCCGCGGGCTACACCGTTCTCGGGATCTCCCGCGACAGTGAAGCGAAGCTCCGCGAGTTCCGCAGCCGCGACGGTCTCACCTACGACCTGCTGAGCGATCCCGACCACTCCGTCCACGAGGCCTACGGCGCGTGGGGCGAGAAGATGAACTACGGCAAGACCATCGAGGGGGTCATCCGCTCGACGTTCGTACTGGATGCCTCGGGCACCATCGAACACGCCCTGTACAACGTCCGGGCGACGGGCCACGTCGCGCGCCTGCGCCGCCTTCTCGACCTCGGCTGACTCAGCGCGCCGGTCGATCCTCCTCGCGGCGCGCCGCGGCGGCACGGATCGCGACCACCAGCACCGCGAAGGTGACGATCGCCGGTACCGCAAGCACACATGCGAACAGGGGCGCGGGGGTGGGACCGGTGACCGCTCCGAGCGCCACCGCGAGCGTCAGCAACTGTGTGACGATGCCCCCCGAGCGGCCCCACGACTGACCGCGCGCCACCGCGATGGCGAACCCGATGACCGCGAGCGCGCCGACGACGGTCAGCACGATGAGGGCGATCGAACTGCCCGTGTCTTCGCTGTCGCCGGCGACGAGTGAGACGATCTCCCAGCCCGCGACGACGATCAGAGCGAGGCCCTGCACCCCGAGGAGGCCCGCTGCGGCGCGCTCCGCCGTGCTCGTGGTCATGGCGCCGAGGCCTCCCGTCTCCGCCTGATCATGGCAGCTCTCCGCAGTTCGCGTGGAGCGGATACACAGCATTCGCGCACCGGAACTCGCCGTTCACTCTTGATTCATGCGAATGTGCATGGGACGATGGATGACGCAAGTGTGCTCCCACAGCGAAGTGGGGCGAGCATTTCGCTCGCACACCAACCAGGGTAACGGACACTCGAATGCCGTCCCCCCACTCACTTCACTTCCCGTATCAAGGAGCACCACAGTATGGATTGGCGCGACAAATCCGCCTGCCTGACCGTCGACCCCGAGCTGTTCTTCCCGGTCGGAAACACCGGTCCTGCCGTTGAGCAGATCGAGAAGGCCAAGGCCGTGTGCGCACGGTGCACGGTGACCGAGGTCTGCCTGCAGTATGCACTCGAGACCGGACAGGACTCCGGCGTCTGGGGAGGCCTGTCCGAGGACGAGCGTCGAGCCCTCAAGCGCCGCGCGGCCCGCGCGCGTCGCGCCAGCTGACCCTTCGCGCCAGCTCACACTCTTTCCGGCCAGCGCGCCGACCGGCCTGCGCGACTTCCGAGCCTCGAGGTCAGAGGCGCAGCGCGGCCTCCCCGCGATCCAGGTAACGCATCGGGATCTCGATGGTGACTTCGGTCCCCGACCCGACCATCGTGTGCCAGTCGATCGTGCCGCTGAGCTCGCCCTGGATCAGGGTGCGCACGATCTGCGTGCCGAGACCGCGCCCGACCTGCCCTTCCGGCAGGCCCACCCCCGTGTCGCGCACCTTGACGCCGAGCTGATCCTCGGTGCGCTCGGCGATGATCTCGACCTCGCCCTCCTGATCGACCAGTCCGTGTTCGACGGCGTTCGTGACGAGTTCGGTGAGCGCGAGGGCCAGCGGCGTCGCGTACTCGCTCGGGAGGGTTCCGAAGGTCCCCGTCTTGCGCGTGCGCGCGCGCGTGTTGGGCGAGGCGGCGACTTCCGCGACGAGCTTCAGCACGCGGTCGAACACGTCGTCGAAGTCGACGTTCTGCGCGAGCCCCTCCGACAGCGTGTCGTGCACGACCGCGATCGCCGACACGCGCCGCATGGCGTGCGTCAAGGCATCCCTCGCCTCGTCCGAGTGCGTCCGGCGCGACTGGATGCGCAGGAGCGACGCGACCGTCTGGAGGTTGTTCTTCACGCGGTGGTGGATCTCACGGATCGTCGCATCCTTCGTGATGAGTTCCTGCTCCTGGTGGCGGATCTCCGTCACGTCGCGGCACAGCACGATGGCGCCGATCCGGTGTCCGTTGTCCTTGAGGGGGATGGTCCGCAGCGACACCGTCACGCCGCGCGCCTCGATGTCGGCGCGCCACGGTGCGCGGCCCGCCATGACGATCGGGAGCGATTCGTCGAACTGCCGGCCCTTCGGGAGGATGCCGGTCGTTACTTCGAGGAGCGATTCGCCCTCGAGCTCCTCGTCGAATCCGAGTCGGTTGAACGCGGACAGGGCATTGGGGCTCGCGAAGGTGGTGACGCCGTCCACGTCGACGCGGATGAGCCCGTCGGATGCCCGCGGCGCGCCCCGTCGCGGTGAGGTCGGCGCCGCGAGATCGGGGAAGTCGCCCGAGGCGACCATCCCGAACAGGTCGTCGGCGCAGTCGTTGAAGGTGATCTGCTGGCGCGACGGTGTCCGCGCCTCGCCGAGGTTCGTGTGACGCGTCAGCACCCCGACGACATGCTGCACACCGTCGCGTGCGCGCTCGCGCACGATCGGGACAGCCCGCACGCGCGTCGGCGTCTCTTCGAACCAGTCGGGAGAAGCGGAGTCGACGATCTCGGCACGCATGTACGCGTCTCGCACCTGAGTGCGCCACTGCGGCCGCACCCGGTCGCCGACGATGTCGCGGTAGAACAGGGTCGCCGCGCCCGAGGGTCGGGTGTGGGCGATCGCGACGAAGGAGTCATCCGGCGTCGGCACCCAGATCACGATGTCGGCGAATGCCAGGTCGGCGAGGAGTTGGCCGTCGCCCGCCAGGCGGTGCAACCACTCGACATCCGCCTCGGAGGCCTGCGCTTGGGCGTACACGAGATCGCTGAGGGTCGACACGGACCCAGCCTATTGGGGACGGTCTCCTCACGCGTGCGCGTCGGCGCACGACGTAGGGAACACTCAGGCCGCGGGGAACCCGGACGTGACGGCGCGTGGTCACGCGGGGCGTGCACGGCGGCGCGCGAGCGCGGTCCGTGGTGCCCGTTCGAGCCGCCTCCGCTCCCGCACCGGCATGGGCGGATCGATCGCCTCGCCGACGAACCTGCGCACCGCCCCGGCGAGCGCCGAACGGCCCGCGACGTGGGCGACCGGCTGGGCGGCGAGCGTCGCGGCATCCGCCGCCTTCGGGTCCCACGGGATGAACCAGAGGTCGCGCGCGCTCGTGAAACGTTCGAGGGTCCGGCGGACCTGCCCTTTCGCGTCGAGCCCCAACGTCGCCGTGCGCGTCTTGTTCACGACGATCCGCACCGGCGTCGAGCCGATCAGCGCGCGCAGTTCCGCATGCGCACGGACGAACCGCGCGACACCGACCGGGTCCGCACCGACGACCGCGACGACGAGGTCGGATGCCTCGAGCGCGGCGATCGTCGCGGCGTTCCGGCGCGGGCCGTCGAGGTCGCTGACGATCTCCTCGTCGCGTTCGAGCGGTGCCGCGACGTCGACGACGGTGTCCTCCACCCAGTCACGGCAGCATTCGAGGGCCGCCGTGACGCGAGCGTGGGAGAGTTCGGGCCAGCGCCCCGGGCGGTTGATGCCGGTGAGGACGTCGACGTCACCCAGGGGTGCGGCGACGCGGGTCAGCTCCGTGGGAGTCAGCGTTCCACGCTCGGCCTGTCGGCATGCCGCGGCGAACCCGGGGCCTTCGTCGGCGAGTCCCGTCGCCATCGCGATGGACGGCGCGTGGGAGTCCGCGTCGACGAGGGCGACGCGGCGGCCGTCGCGGGCGAGTTCGCATGCCAGTTCCATGGCGATGGTCGTGCGTCCGGGCGCGCCGGGCGGCCCCCACACCGTGATCACGCGTCCGCGCTCGCGGCGCTGCACGGCATCGGCGCGTGCGGGTGCGAGAAGCTCCGCGGCGGAGGCATCCGGGGCGAACGCATCGACCCCGAACACCGCCGCGAGCCGCTGCGCCGCCGCGTCCGGGCACAGCGCGGCGATCCGCACGGCGAACCGATCGCACACCGTGACGAGCTCGGGCGTGAGCGATCCGCGCTCCGCCGGGAGGACGAGGACGTCGCCGCGGGCGAGCTCTGCCAGCAGTTCGGCGGCCTCGGGGCCGCGCAGCGCGTCCACGGCCGCGTCGGCGGGCGCCGTCGCCGAGACCACCAGACGGACGTCGGCGCCCGCGTCGCGCAGACGGTCGGCGACCTCGACCCCGGCGTCTTCATCGAGCGCGACGACGACGCGCGCACCTGCGACGGGCTCGCTCACGGCGCCTCCCCCGCGGTCGGGATGATCGACACCCGCGCTCCACCCGCGACGGCGGCGAGGGTGTCGGCGACGTCGGCCCGTCCGATCACGAGTTCGACCGCCGTCCCGTTCGAGCCCATCATCGAGTCGTCGGCCGCGACGGACACGACCGTGGCCCCGGCGACGAGGATCCGCGGTGTGTCGAACTCTCCGCGCGCGAGTTGTGGCGCCGCCCATACCTCCACCGTGGTCCCGGCCCGCACCGATGCGGGGATCTCGGTGGCGCTGTGCACGACGACGTTCGTGGTGCGAAGGCTCGCGGCATCCGCGACGGCGTCCTGCGGGACGAGCTCGCCTGCGGCGATCGTGCGGGTCGCGACCGCCCCGGGAAGGAGCGTCGCCGGTGAGGCGTACGCCTCCTGCAGCCGCCCGAGACCGACCTCGACGACCCGCAGGTCATCGGCATCCACCGTCTCACCGGGCACGATCGTCCGCGCCGCCGCGAAGACCGCCACGGTTTGTCGCGCCGCGGCGACGACGAACCACACCCCGGCGACGGATGCCACCACGAGCGCGATCCCGATGAGGAAGCGGACATCCGTCCAGAACGCGCGAGGTCGCGGCCTCGCGGCGGAGTGATCGGTCATGCGGCCATGGTCGCGGAGCGCGCACGGGCGCGCCGATGTTATCCACAGGTCGCGCCCTTGCAGCCTGATTCGTGCGGGGGCCACGATAATTGCCTCATGCCCGAAACATCCCCTGCCGGGGTGCGCTTGTTCACGCCTGCTCAAGTCGCGGAGATGCTGGCCCTCCCCGTCGACGAGGTCGTCGCGCTCGTGCTCGACGGGCGCCTTCGCGGGATGAAGGTCGGCACACCGGCGCGCTGGCGGATCGAAGCCGCGAGCGTCGAGGGATACCTCGACGACCAGGCCGAGGAGGCCCGGAGGATCGCCCTGTGGCGCGAGTCCAACACCGCGAGCTTCCCCGAGCTGTGGGGCCGCGGGTCCGTCCACCGCGGCGACTGAGCCGGCCCCGCCGGCTGGCACGCGCGCAATCGGCATCCCCGCTCCTGGCCTTCGCCTGAGCGCCTGGCATTCGCCTGAGCCATCCGCCGTCCTGGCATCCGCCGTCCTGGCATCCGCCTTCGGACCTCCTGCCTCCCGATGCCCGCCCGCATCCCACATCACGCACACAGGAGATGTCACCGACACAGGACAGGTGAGCGCTCACATCTCCTGCCTCGGTGACATCTCCTGTCCCCGTGACGCGATCGGTGCTCAGAAAGTGACGCGGTCGGGCGGGTGGTGGAGGTGGATGCCAACGCGGATGCCACCTCACCGGCATCCCCCACCTCCCCGGCCACCCACACCACCGCCGCCCGTCCCCTCACGCACACAGGAGATCTCACCGACACAGGACGGGTGAGCGCTTACACCTCCTGCCTCGGTGACATCTCCTGTCCCCGTGATGCGAACCCGGCGGAAGCAACGCGGGAGGCAAGCCGGAGCCCGGGTGAAGGCCAGGCGGAGCCAGTCTGATCAGGCGAGGTCCACGCCGGCGGCGAGGCGCACGGCCTGCACGGCCGCGAACGGCACGATGCGGTAGCCGTGCACGTTGTCGGCGCGTCGCGGGGCGTCCGGATCGTGCAGCGCCAGATCGAGATGGTCCGCTCCGGCCCGGTCGATCGTCCCCACGAGCGTCTGGGCGGTCGCGAGCTGGACAGACACCGACACGCGGCGGCGCACGAGGTCGCGCAGCACGAAGCCGAAGCCCATCCGCTGCGCCACCGCCGGACCAGGGTCGGCGCCGCGGATGCTGGCGAGGAGCGCATCGGCAGCGGCGGCGACGCCCGCGAGGGCCCAGAGCGGCACGATCACGGCGCCCGAGGCATCCGGCGCGACGAGCGCGCACCAGTCCGCGCCGACCTGCGAGACGCGCCCGGTGAGCGTCGTCCCGTCCTGGAGATGCGCCCCGATCTCGCGGCGTTCACGCACGAATGCGACGAGCCGCTCGCGCAGCGCGACGCGCGAAAGACGGAGCCGTTCGGCCTCGGTGTCCAGCGCGGCGCGCTCGGCCTCCCACTCGGAGTCGAGCTGATCCTCCAGGTCTTCGAAGAAGCGATCCCAGCGCACCCGGCGACCCTATGACACCCGCACAACGCCGCGGGAGGACTATCCACAGGTGAGGACATTCTCATCCCGACCGGCCATGTCGCGTGTTGTACTCGAACCTCACTCGCCGTCGACAGATGGAGGCCACGATGACTGCACCGCAGCCGGCGCGCCGCGTCGCACGCCCCTCATCCGCCCTCGACGTTGCGGAGTACTTCGCGCCACAGCGCACCGCCACGGAGGCGCTGCCCGACCCCGAGCCGCTCCTCGCGAATCTCACGATCGGCGTTCTCGAGGTGCTCGCGGGCGTCCGCGAGGCCGATCAGCTCGCCCGCTGGCTCGGCGAGGATGCCTTCCGTGCACTCGTCACGCGGGCGAACCTCTCGGCGCGAGCCCGCAGCGCCCGGGGCGTCTCCCCCGCCCGCCCCTCGTACCGGATCGTGTCGACACACTCGTCATCCCCGGCCGACGGTGTCATCGAGGGCGTCGTCATCACCGCAGGCCCCGCACGCACGCGCGCCGTCGCGATCCGGCTCGAGGGGTGGGACGGGCGCTGGCGCGCCACGTCCCTCGCGGCACTCTGACACCCCGCCGGCACCCGGCACGTCACCACCCGCGCGCCGCCGCGGCGGCCGCCGAAGGCTACTGGCGGTACGACGACAGGAAGTTGCCGAGCCGCTCAATCGCCTCACTCAGCACGCGCGCCTCGGGGAGCGTCACGATCCGCAGGTGATCCGGCGTCGGCCAGTTGAAGCCCGTCCCCTGCACGAGGAGCACGTGCTCGGCGACGAGGAAGTCGTAGACGAGGCGCCCGTCGTCGTGGATCTCGTAGACCTCGGGATCGAGCCGGGGGAACGCATAGAGCGCGCCCTGCGGCCGGTGGCACTGCACACCGGGGATCGCCACGAGGCCCTCCCACGCGGCATCCCGCTGCTCGTGCAGACGCCCCGTCGGCGCGATCAGCGCGTCGATCGACTGCACACCCGACAGCGCCGCCTGCACCGCGTGCTGGCCGGGAACGTTGGGGCAGAGCCGCGTCGAAGCGAGCAGCTGGATGCCCTGGAGGAACCCCGCCGCGCGCTTCTTCGGGCCGGTGATGACGAGCCAGCCCGAGCGGTACCCCGCGACGCGGTACGTCTTGGACAGCCCGTTGAAGGTGAGGCACAGGAGATCCGGCGCGAGGGTCGCGAGCGGGATGTGTTCGGCGCCGTCGAAGAGGATCCGGTCGTAGATCTCGTCGGAGAGCAGCAGCAGCCCCTGCTCGCGCGCGATCTCGACGATGCCCTTGAGCACCTCGCGCGAGTACACCGCGCCCGTCGGATTGTTCGGGTTGATCACGACGATCGCCTTCGTGCGGTCGGTGACCTTGGCGCGGATGTCTTCGAGCGACGGCTGCCAGCCGTCCTCCTGGTCGCACACGTAGTGCACCGGGGTGCCGCCTGCGAGGCTCGTCATCGCCGTCCACAGCGGGTAGTCGGGCGCCGGGATCAGCACCTCGTCGCCCTCGTCGAGGAGGGACTGCATCGTCATGGTGATCAGCTCCGACACCCCGTTGCCGAGGTACACGTCGTCGGGATCGAACATCGGGAAGCCCGGGACCTGCTCGTACCGGGAGACGATCGCACGCCGCGCGGACAGGATTCCACGACTGTCGCTGTACCCGTGCGACGTCGGGATCGACTCGATCATGTCGCGCACGATCTGGTACGGCGCCTCGAAACCGAACACGGCGGGATTCCCCGTGTTGAGCTTCAGGATGCGGTGCCCGTCGGCCTCGAGCCGGTCGGCCTCGACCAGGGCGGCTCCGCGGATCTCGTAGAGGACGTCCTTGAGCTTGGCCGACTGGTCGAGGATGCGCGGGGTCATCGCTTCAGAATAGTCCCGCCCGTACCGTGCCAATCGCCGCCGCGTGGCCCGCCGCGTCGCCCGCGAGGAGCCGAGCGCGGCACGCCCCCGCGCTTACTTCTTCTTGTCGGCGGCGCGGCGCTGGGCGCGGTTCTGCGGCGCGGCATCCGGCGATGCGGCATCCGTACGCTGACCGAACGCTCCGCGGGGAGCGTCGGCGGCCGGCTGAGCCTGCTGCCGCAGCTTGGAGGTCGCCGCCTGCTGCACCTGGCCGCGGTCGTTGCGCACCTCGACGTCGCCGCCCTCGCCCGGGGCCGTGTACTGGAGCTTCTGCGCCTCGACCGGAGGTGCCTGCAGACCCTTCGCCTCGACCTGCCCGTCACCCTGCTGACGCACCTCGACGTCCAGGTTGTAGAGGAAGCCGACCGACTCCTCCTTGATCTGGCTCATCATCGCCTGGAACATCTGGTAGCCCTCGCGCTGGTACTCGATGAGCGGGTCGCGCTGGGCCATGGCGCGCAGGCCGATGCCGTCCTTCAGGTAGTCCATCTCGTAGAGGTGGTCGCGCCAGCGGCGGTCGAGCACCTGCAGCACCACGCGGCGCTCGAGCTCCCGGGTCGCAGGCGTGCCGAGGGTCTCCTCGCGCTTCTGATAGGCGATCTTCGCGTCGGAGAGGATCTCGCGCTTGAGGATGTCGGGGGTCACCCGGCCCTTGTTGCCGCTTTCGGCGACGACCTCGTCGATCGTGACGCCGACGGGGTAGAGCGTCTTCAGCTCGGTCCAGAGGGCGTCGAAGTCCCAGCTCTCGGTGTGCCCGGCGCCGGTGTGGTCGTCGATGATGGTGCTGATGGCATCCTCGATGAAGTGCTCGACGCGGTTCGACAGGTCGTCGCCTTCGAGCATGTGGCGGCGGTCGGCGTAGATCGCCTCGCGCTGCCGATTGAGGACGTCGTCGTACTTCAGGACGTTCTTGCGGATCTCTGCGTTCCGGGCCTCGACCTGCGACTGCGCGCTCTTGATCGCGCGCGAGACCATCGAGGACTCGATCGCGACGTCGTCGGGGAAGTTGGCGCGCTGCATGATCGCCTCGGCCGCGCCCGACTGGAACAGACGCATGAGGTCGTCCGTCAGCGACAGGTAGAAGCGGCTCTCGCCCGGGTCGCCCTGACGGCCCGAGCGGCCGCGCAGCTGGTTGTCGATGCGACGGGACTCGTGGCGCTCGGTGCCGAGCACGTACAGCCCGCCGGCCTCGACGACCTTCGTCGCCTCCTCGGCGACCGTGTCGCGCTGGGCCGTGTACGCGGCATCCCACTCCGACTCGTACTCGTCGGGAGTCTCGACGGGGTCGAGACCCTTCGCCTTCAGCTCCTGCACGGCGAGGAACTCGGCGTTTCCACCGAGCATGATGTCGGTGCCGCGGCCGGCCATGTTGGTCGCGACGGTGACCGCACCCAGGCGCCCGGCGCGGGCGACGATCTCCGCCTCACGCGCGTGGTTCTTGGCGTTGAGCACCTCGTGCTTGATGCCCTTCTTGGCCAGCAGACGCGACAGGTACTCGCTCTTCTCGACCGACACCGTGCCGACGAGAACCGGCTGACCGGTCTCGTGCCGGCGGGCGATGTCTTCGACGACCTGCGCGAACTTGGCCTGCTCGTTCTTGTAGACGAGGTCCGGCTGGTCCTTGCGGATCATCGGCTTGTTCGTCGGGATCGGCACGACGCCGAGCTTGTAGGTCGACATGAACTCCGCCGCCTCGGTCTCGGCGGTACCGGTCATGCCGGCGAGCTTGTCGTACAGGCGGAAGTAGTTCTGGAGCGTGACGGTCGCGAGGGTCTGGTTCTCGGCCTTGACCGGCACTGCCTCCTTCGCCTCGATCGCCTGGTGGATGCCTTCGTTGTAGCGGCGTCCGACGAGGATGCGGCCCGTGTGCTCGTCGACGATCATGACCTCGTCGTTCATGACGACGTAGTCGGTGTCGCGCTTGAACAGCGCGAGCGCCTTGATCGAGTTGTTGAGGAACGAGATGAGCGGCGTGTTGGCCGACTCGTAGAGGTTGTCGATGCCGAGGTAGTCCTCGACCTTCTCGATGCCGGGCTCGAGGACACCGATCGTGCGCTTCTTCTCGTCGACCTCGTAGTCGACGCCCGCCTCGAGGGTCTTCGCGATCTTCGCGAACTCGACGAACCACCGGTTCGCCTCGCCCGAGGACGGCCCCGAGATGATGAGCGGCGTGCGCGCCTCGTCGATGAGGATCGAGTCGACCTCGTCGACGATGGCGAAGAAGTGGCCGCGCTGGACGAGGTCCTGCTTCTGCCAGGCCATGTTGTCGCGGAGGTAGTCGAAGCCGAACTCGTTGTTCGTGCCGTAGGTGATGTCGGCGGCGTACTGCTCGCGGCGCACCTCGGGCGTCTGGCCGGCGATGATCGTGCCGGTCGTCATGCCGAGCGCACGGTAGACGCGACCCATGAGCTCCGACTGATATGAGGCGAGGAAGTCGTTGACCGTGATGACGTGGACGCCTTCACCGGCGATCGCGTTGAGGTACACGGCGAACGTCGCCGTCAGGGTCTTGCCCTCACCGGTCTTCATCTCGGCGATGTTGCCGAGGTGCAGGGCCGCGCCGCCCATGACCTGCACGTCGTACGGGCGCTGGCCGAGCGTGCGCTTGGCGGCCTCGCGGACGGCGGCGAAGGCCTCGGGCATGAGCTT
Source organism: Microbacteriaceae bacterium PS02067 (assembly GCA_029960085.1). Classification (GTDB taxonomy): domain Bacteria; phylum Actinomycetota; class Actinomycetes; order Actinomycetales; family Microbacteriaceae; genus Microbacterium. Next base: position 27,438 of record JASCPG010000030.1, read on the forward strand.
GTCGAGCGACTCGCCCGCGGCGTACCGCGCGCGCAACTCCGCCGTCTCGCCGCGCAGCTCTTCGTCGGTCAGTTGCGCGTAGTCCTCTTCGAGCGCGCCAACCGCCTTCACGACCTGCTGGAGTCTGCGCAGGATCCGACCTTCGCCGGCGCGGAGCAGTTTCTCGAGAGGGTTGGCCACGGAGGATCTCCATCTTTCAGGCGTCAGTGACGTTCACCGTCATGCGTCCCGCGCGCGTAACACACGGCACGACTGCCCATGTTACCGGTCTGTGACCTCTGTGCCTGCTGTGTGATCGCGTTCGCGGCATCCACCCCAGCGATGCGCCGCGGCAGGGGACCTAGGATCGGACTATGGCCGGATTCTGGGGCACACGCAAGCAGGAGCGCGCGCAGGTCGCCGCGCAGGACGCGGAGCTCGGGCGGCGCGCGGATGCCGCGCTCGTCGCCGTCGACGAACGGGTGCGGACCACATCCGACGAACTCGCCTTCGCCGAGATCGAGCTCGGCCAGGACCCGACCCGCGATCTGCGCGATGCGCTCGGCGCCGTCCGCACCCATCTGCGCGAGGCGTTCCAGCTGAACCAGCTGAACCACGACGAGATCCCGGACACGCCCGAAGAGGCACGGACGCGCAACGCCCGCATCGTGCAGCTGTGCGACTGGGCCGAAGACCTCCTCGACGAACGGCTCCAGGCGCTCGCCGAGCCCGTCGCCCGCGCGCGGCGCGCACCGGAGATCATCGAGGGGATCCGCGCGCAGGTCGTGCAGGACGAGGCGCGCATTCCGCGCATCCAGGCATCCGTCGCCCGCCTGTCGCAGCGCTACTCCCCCGACGCGCTCCGGAAGATCTCCGGCAACGCCCGTGAGGCCGCGAGCCTGCTGGAGTTCGCGACGCACGGCGCCGACATCTCCGCCGCGCGGCGCGAGAGCGGGCAGCGCGAGCAGGCGAACCTCGCCCTCGAGACCGCGATCGAGGCGAGCCGCCGTGCGACGACGCTCCTCGACGCCGTCGACACGTTCGAGGTCGAGGCGCTCCGCGCCGAGTCGACGCTGGATGCCATCGCCGAGGACTCCCGCGACGACCTCGCCGCGGCGCGCGACCTCCTGCACGTCCCGGCAGTCGCCGCGGCGATGACGACGCTCGAGACCGAGCTGAACGCCCTCGTCCCCGCCGACGCGAAGCCCGACCCCTTCACGGAGCTGACGCGCCTGCGTGCGGCCAACGCGGCCCTCGACGTCGAGGTCGCGAAGGCGCGCGAGCGCGCCGCGCGTCCCGTCCCGCCCGAGTCGCACGTGCGCCATGCGATCGACGACGCCGACCGCCAGCTCGGCGTCGCCCGCAGCGTCATCTCCGGCCACCGCGGCTGGATCGGGGCGGATGCCCGGACGCGCCTCGCCGAGGCGGAGCGTCTGCGTCTCGACCTCGGCTCCCGCACCGGCGGCCCGATCGAGGAGGACGACCGCGAACAGGCTCTCGCCGACGCGCGCCGTTGCGGCCTGCTCGCGTCCGAGGCGCTGCACCTCGCACAGCGCGACATCGACTCGTCGCGTCCGAACGACGGGGGTTGGGGCGGCCAGGGCGGCGGAGGCCGACGCGGGGGCGGCGGCGGCGACGTCGTCAGCGGCATCCTCGGCGGTCTCGTCATCGGCTCGATCCTCGACGGCATCTTCGACTGATCTCGTCCGGCCCGGCGCTCGGCCGAGCACATCAGCATGCCGACAGACGGCCCGGCGCGTGACGCCGCGGAGGTCATGGCCCCGGAGAACCGCGGATCTGTCGGGTCAGCCTCACGCGGAGCGGGAATGCGGAGCCGCTCGAGGCTGACCCAGGGGCCGCCCGCGCGCGGTGGGCAGATTCCGACCACACAGAGCCGGTTGTCGTGGGCCCGGACTCTCCGGCCGGCCGCACGCCGGGAGTGTCCTGCGCACCGCGAACCGTATTCAGTCTTGGCGGCGCAGGCAGGTGGATGCAGCCCCGAAATCCGGCTCTGCGCATTCTGGGTGGGGTGAGGCGCTCGGGCGTGGCGTGACGGGGTGAGGTGGGTCGAGGCCCGGAGGATCGGTAGCGACCAAGCAACCTGTTCGTCCGGAGACCTCGACCCGTGCCTGATGCTACGCGCTGCGCCGCCGCGCGCCCATGTTCTGCTGTCTACTGTGATCGCTGCGACCTGCTCGTCGGACTCGACGGGCTCCGGGTGGCCGGGGTCGAGCGTCGCGGCGATGGCGTGCTCGTGATCGATGCCGAGTCGCCGCCGGGTCCGGTCGGCTGCCCTGAGTGCGGAGTGGTCGCGGAGTCGGCGGGACGGAAGGTGCTCGTTCTGACGGATGCCCCGATGGGCGGGACTCCGGTTCGGGTCCGGTGGCGCAAGCGCCGCTGGCGGTGTCGCCAGGACGGGTGCGGGGTGCGCTCATTCACGGAGCAGAACCCGGCCGTCGCGGCGGCCAACAAAGCGCTGACGGCTCGCGCGGTGGCGTGGGCGGTGGCGCAGATGCGCCGCGAGAACGCGTCAGTGCGCGGTGTCGCTCGGCAGCTGCGCGTCGCGTGGCGCACGGTCTGGACGCACGTGGAGGCCGAGTTGCAGCGCCGCGAGCAGGACCCTGGCCGGTTCGATGGCGTCGAAGTGCTCGGCGTGGACGAGCACCTGTGGCATCACGTGTCCACGAAGCCCGTCGCCGACGGCGGGCGCGGTCCGAAGGAGCTGACCGGGATGGTCGACCTGACCCGAGACACCACGGGACGCGTGCGGGCGCGACTGCTGGACCTGGTGCCAGGTCGATCCTCGAAGGCGTACGCAGACTGGATCAAGGAGCGGGACGAGCAGTTCCGTGCCGAGGTGAAGATCGCAGCTCTTGACCCGTTCGCCGGCTACAAGAAGGCCCTCGACGACGAACTCGACGACGCGACCGCGGTGCTGGACGCGTTCCACGTCGTCAAGCTCGGCACCGCCGCGGTTGATGACGTCCGTCGCCGCGTCCAGCAAGACACCCTCGGCCATCGCGGCCGCAAGGGAGATCCGCTCTACGGGATCCGCAACATCCTCCGCGCCGGACGGGAGCGCCTCACCGACAGGCAGCGGTCCCGGCTCGACGCGGCGTTCGCGACGAGGGAGTGCGTTGAAGTTGAAGTCGCCTGGCACGCCGCCCAGCAGCTCCGCGACGCCTACCGGCACCCCAACCTGGTCGAAGGGCACAAGATCGCCGAGAAGGTTCTCGAATCGTTCCCGTCCTGCCCGATCCCCGAAATCGCCCGCCTCGGCCGCACCCTCACCCAGTGGCGAGCCGCGTTCCTGGCCTACTGGGCGACAGGACGCTCATCCAACTGCGGCACTGAGCCCGTGAACGGGCTCATCGAACTCGCCCGCCGGATCGCCCGCGGCTTCACCAACTACGACAACTACCGGCTCCGCATGCTCCTGATCGCCGGCGGACTTGACCCCCTCACCCCCACCTAGAATGCGCAGAGCCACTTGACCCCCTCACCCCCACCTAGAATGCGCAGAGCCAGAATGCGCAGAGCCAGAAAACGGTGTGATGGGCTGGTCGCCGCGAGTCGCACACCCACATTCGCGAGCCACCACAGCCCGTCACGGTTACGGAGCTCGAGGAAGTGGCGGTGCAGATAGGGATTGTCGTCGATCTCGAGGTCGCCCTCACGACCGATGATGAACGGCCTGTCGGCCGGCACATCGAACCACTCGCCCGCGAATTCGAGGCGCAGCGGTGCCGCCTCGGCTCCGCCCGTCCCCTCCCCCGTCGCGGATTCCGTCTCGGTCTTCACAGCACTTCTGTCCACGGTGATACTCAGCATTCACATCGGTCTCGTGACATTCCCCCCGCGACAGTCTGCCAGCCGGCGAGGCCACCGGGGCCGACGCGCCGCGGATCAGCGGGGAGCGGCGCCGGGGACGAAGTAGCGCAGCGGAGAGAGACCCGTCCGCACGACGGCGTCACCGGCGGCATCCAGGAACTGGCCCATCGTCGTGACGCTGACGTTGCCCGCGGGATCCGCGATGATCACGTTGTCGACGACGGGCAGAAGCGTCGCGGTCCCCTTCGGCCAGGCCGCGAAGGTGAGTGTGACACCGTCCTCCCGCACCTGGATCTTCGGGTCGGCGAGGTGGACGTCGGGTCGCGCGAGAGCCGCGCTCTGCGCTTCGTAGGCCCGCACGCTGAAGAGGCGCAGGACGCGCTCGATCCGCAGCTCGAGCGCCGGAAAGCGCTCCTTCCACCGGAAAGGTGCCCACGCGCCGTCGATCAAGATGATCGGGTGGGCGCTCACGAGCGCGCCGCCCGCATCGAACAGCGCTTCAGCCAGATCCAGGACCCGCCCGATGCCCGCTTCGTCATCGGCCCCCACGATCGCCACCGCGCTGCGTGACAACGCGAACACGACCGGATCACCCGCGAGCGTCGCCGCGGCGATCCGCTCGGGTTCGATCAGGATGCCGGCCGCCACCGCCTCGTCGTCCTCGATGAGGATGACGCCGTCAGCGGGCTGAGGAAGGGAAGTATCGGATGCCACGGCGTCGACGACCGCGTCTCGGAAAGGGCGCGCCGCATCGTCGATCTGCCCCTGCGTGACCACGACGCCGTCCTCGAGCAGTCCGACGAAGAGCTCTCCCCCCACATATTCGACGCGCGGGTGCGCGGCTCCCGGCGCGGTGACGGAGAGAACGCCGAGCTCACTCGCGCCGTAGATCTGCGGGGTGGTGGTCACGTCGACATCCTCCGAGGTCGTCATCACTTCTGGGTCTCTTCCTGCTCTGCAAGGCTAGTCGCCGGCTCTGCGGTGCCCGTTCTCGCGACGGCGAGCACCGGGATCGGCTCGCCGCAGGCCGTGGCGGTCGAGTCGGTCACGGACTCGCTCATCGCGAGCGATGCAGATCGATGACGTCCGCCCAGGACCAGCGCACGTCGATCCCGGCCGCCGGACCGCGTGCGGCGGGCTCGAAGACCCAGCCCTCGGGTACGACGTGCACCGCCAGCGATCGAGTGCCCGCCGTCTCGTCGCCTGCTCGCACCACGACCACGCCGAGGTGGTCCTGGACGTAGACGAATCGGTCGGCCTGTGTGACTCCGGACGCGCGCAAAGCAGCGGCGTAGGAGCCCATGCTGTCGCCCGCATCGGACGACAGGTCGATCGACATCCACGGCCCTGCCGCGTACATGCACGAGTCGAGCACGCGTCGGGAGAATCTCGTGATGTCGGACGGCTCGGCGTAGGGGTTGTAGCCGCGATCGGGGGCGCCCCACCACGCGAGGGGGAGGATCCTGGCCTGTCCGCGGACGAGGATCGGGATCTCCGGAGACACCCACCCGTCGGCGGTCGCGTCGAGGATGCCGGGCGGGAGCGCGCAGCTGCTGATCATCAGGTCGCGACCAGTCGCGGGGAGGAGAGCTCCTCGCGTGAGGGATTCCGGCCCGAAAACCGCCGCTGCCGCATCGTTGGTCATTCTCGTCCTCCTCGGCCCGGTCAGAGGTTGAGCTCGCGCCAGCTGCCCGGCCATCGGGACTGGTCGAGCGCTCCGTCGCCGTTGTTCCAGCCGGTCGCACCGGTCGGGATGTCGATCACCGCTTCGGGAATGCCACTGGGCAGGTAGCCGCCCGGGATCCAGCGATCAGGATCGGTCCCCCCCTCGTTGCCCGACGGCACGCGCAAGCCGGAGAGCTCGTCCGGACCGAAATCGCGAAGCTGGACGTCGGCACCGTCGAAGAAGCCGTTCGGCAGTCCGAGCGCGTCCGCGAGTTCGGCCGGCGAGTTCACCTGCTGCATCAGAGCGTTCAGCTGGTCGGTCGGGAAGACGTACGTGGTGTTGGACGTGTTGCCGGGCACCTGGTTGTTGCCGGGTCCCCAGTTCTGCAGGGTGTCGGTCACGTAGATGCGGGTCGCGCCGTTCTCGAACTGGCCGAGGTGCTGGGCGATGTAGTCGGCGTCCAGGTAAGACTCCGGGTCCGGACGATTGAACTTGCCGGCATCCACGATGCTGTTCGGCGTCCACTCCGTGTCCGACCGCCACCCCTGCTGAAGCGGATGGACGACATCCGCGGAGTCGAGGTTCTGGACGTCGCTCGTGTTCCGGTGCTGCTTCTGGCCGTGCTTGCGGAACATCTCGGAGAGCTGACGGACGTGCACCGGCATGTCGTCGAGCGCATCTTTGAGTGGCCGGATCACGGCCTTGCCGATACTCATCTCAGTCCCCGCCGATGTTGAGGGTCGCGAGATCGGACATCAGGCGGTCGGTGAGCGTCTCGACGTCGGCCGCGTGCTGCTCCATCTCGCCCTCGGCCTGCTCGAGCGCCTGCAGATCGGCGTAGAACTCGTCCGGGTCACCGGCCACCGCCTCGACGATCGGCGACTCCAGCGCGGCCATGATGATCCCCGGAAGCTCGTTCGCCAACGGCTCGATCGCCATGGGCAGCACCTGGTTCAGCACCTGCTCGATCGCGATGTCGACAGCCGCGTTGAGCAGCTTCTTCTTGATGATCAGCATCGGACCGGCACCGACGGCGCTGATCGGATTGGTCAGCATCGCCACAAGGGTGATCATCGTCGCCGTCACATCCGCGATGACCTTCATCTTCAGCGCGAACACCGCATCCGCGGCGATGTCGACGCCGATCGGCACCGGACCCAGGATGTCCAGGAGCTTCTGGAGGTTCTGCGACCGGTTCGCGTTCCACGCCGCCACGTAGGCAGGACCGGCCTGGCCGCGCATCGCGGCCGCCAGGTCGCCGTTGACCTTGCGGTCCATCACCTGGATCTTCGATTCGAGATCGTCGTGGAACACGCGCACCATACCCGCCCCACGACGCAACTCGTCCTCGTCGATGTCGGGCCACTCGAATCCGAGCTTCTCCATCACCCAGACGAGCTCGTTCGGCAGCATCATTCCCACGGCTCCACCTCCTCCTACGACCCTACGGTCTCGGCCGCGACAGCCCGATGGGTAGTACTCCCCGGCGCGAAGGGGGCCCGTTCGCCGGGTTCGAGCCGATAGACCGCCAAGCCCCCACCCTGGAGCTGTCTCACGGGACGACCTCCCACTGCACGGCGCCCGAGGTCAGCGACGCTTCTCGACCGTCGCGTGCAGCGACGCCGGTGACGGACTTGTCGGTGATCGTGATCACCGGGTCGAGCGCGATCGGCAGGGCGACCGCATCGCGGATGAGCGCCGCCTCGATCTGAGCGCGCACGTCGCGCGCGGCATACACGTCGGTCGTGATCGCCAGCTGCCCGATGAGCGCGTCGACTGCGGGATCGGCGAGGCCCACCAATGACGCGCGACCGTCGGTGCCCCACTGTGCGCCGATCTCAGCGGCCGTCTGCGGGATCGTCACGCGCACGAGGGCGGCATCCCAGCCGCCCTGCTCCAGCGCGCCCGCGAGGTCTTCCGTGCCGCAGTCCCCCACGTTCCAGCCCGCTTCTGCAGCGGCATCCCGAGCCGCGGCGACGGCGCCGGCGGCGAACTCGTCCGTCCGATCGAACAGCACGCACACGGGGGTTCCGGCGGCGATACCCGCGGCCTCGCGCTCCTGCGCCGAATCGTCGGCACCCGTCAGGGCGGCGGCGAACCCGGTGTCCTCGCCGATGATGTCGTACGCGCGGCTTCCCGGCGCCGCCAGCAGCGCCGAGCTCGCCGTGTAGGCGGACGACCACGCACCCGCTCCGCGTTCCATGAGCGCCGCCGACGGGATCGAGCGGAGGAACGCCGCCCGCGCAGGCGACGCGCTGAAGACGCCCGCCGGTCGGAGCAGGAGCGTCCAGACCGTGCCGTCGTGCGTCGTGTCGACGGGGAAGTCCCTGCGTTCCAGGTCATCGATCGCCTCGCGGTTCGCGGCCGACGGCTCGACCTGCGTCACGTTCACGTCGGCACCGATCTCGGCCACCGGATCGGCTTCGGCGGGGACGAGCTCGATCTTGGCGACTTTGGGCGTCACGGTCCCCCGGTAGGCGGCGTTCGGCACGAGAGTGAGGCTCCGGCCCTCCGCGTCGGCGGCGACCTCGTCGACCCGGAACGGGCCGCTCGAGATCAGCGCATCGGGGATCTCCTCCCCGACGGTGAACCCGTCGCTCCAGACCTCGGCGATCGAAGCGAGCGCATCGGCGTCATCCTTCTGGATCGCCGTGATGAGGGCCTGCTTCGCCTCCATGGGATCTTCGACCCCGAGCGCGGATGCGGCGACGACGTGCGCGGGCACCGCGACCGAGAGGTGGCTCTGCCAGTCGTCGATCGGCGCGGGATAGGTGACCTCGATCGCGCGGGCGAACTCGTCGATACGAGGAACGTCCAGGACGGCATCCGTCGGCGCAGCCTCCCCCGCCGTCGCGTCGCCGGCCTCGCTCGGCGTCACGCTGAGGAGACCGGATGCCGCCGCCCACCCCAGCAGCAGATCGGCGGCATCCAAGGGGATGCCGTCGGACCAGGCGGGCTCGAGAAGGTCGTAGCGCACGGTGAAGGGCTCGTCGCTGACGATCGAGACCGCGCCGAAGCTCTCATCCGCCACGAACTCGCCGTCCACAAGAGCGCCGAATCCGGCACGCGTCATCGCCGCGACGTCCAGATTGCCCGGTGTCGGCGCCGCCTCCGCATTGCCCGAGGTGAAGGCACCCGACCATCCGACGGTCACGCCCGAACCGGGGACCACGCCCTCCGGGAGCGCCGAAGCGCAGGCTGTGACGCTCAGCGAGAGGGCGACCGCCAGGAGTGCCGCAACGCGGCGTCGTGCGCTCATGAACAGAGGGTCAGACGAGGTCGGAGCCGTCGTCGCCCTCGGCAATCTCGCGGAAGCGTTCGCTCTCTTCGCTCTCGAGCGACGCGCGTGCGTGCTCGATCAGGATCGCAGGCGAGTCCTCCGCTTCCGCGGCCGTGTCGAACGGACCGATCGTGTCCTCGGACGGACGCGTGTCGGCGCGCTGCACCGACTGCGTCGTGAGGTTGTACCAATAGGGCTGTCCGCCGCTCATCCGATCATCCCGCGCATTCTTCCGATCCTAGGTGCGCCGTCCTCCGGTGGATGCGCCTGGTCTCCTCACGACAGAGGTCGTGGCGCCGGTCCTCCGACCCGCGCCCCGCCCTCCGCGACAGCTCGATGACTCAGCCGCCGGCGCGCTCGGCGTC
>JASCPG010000031.1 GCA_029960085.1 Microbacteriaceae bacterium PS02067
GCGGCCGCCCCCGGCCCGGCGGGCGCGCCCCGGGGCCCGGCCCCCCCCCCCCCCCGCGCGCCCCCCCGCCGCCCCCCCCCCCCCCCCCACGATGGTGGGCTCAGGCGCTGGGTCCCACTCGTCTGCGGTGAGCGCGGATGATCACTGCGCCGATCACAACGAGGCCCAGAGCAACCGGGGCAAGCAGCAACACCCATGGCTGCATACCCGTTCGGGGAAGCCCCGCGGGACTCGGGTTCGCCGTGAAGGTGTTGGTGAGCACGACTTCATGGGTCGACTCGTCACCGATGGTGAACGTTCTGCTGTCGAAGGCAGCCCCCGTCCAGGTGCCTCCCTGGACCGGCGCGGGATCGGCTTCGGTCAGTGTGACCTTCGTCCCGTACGGCAGAGTCCCGCTCGTCACAGCGCGGCCGTCGTTACGGACGACGAGAGTGCCCGATCCGGTCGAGGGTGTGATGTCGAGGTCCGCGGGGATCTCGTACGTGTAGTCGACGGTGAAGGCGGCATCGCTCGGGACGAGGGACGCACCGGTCCCGTCGATGGCCTTCCGGACCGAGAAGCGACCGTCGTTCCAGGTGATCGGATTGTCCAGAGAAACCTCGACGATCTGGTCGGTTTCGACGGTGAACTCAGCGATGTCGAACCGCGGCTCGCCCCATGTCGCGCCCGCGACGGCGACCGGTCGCACTTCGGTGAGGGTCACCGTCGCGCCTGCGGGAATGTCATCGACGACGGGAGAAGTGTCACCGGCCCGCACGGTGACCGTGCCGCTGCCTGCGGGGAAACCGTTCACAGAGGTGTAGGCGTAAGAGACCTGGAACTCGGATCCCTCGGGCACGAGGGGAACCCCGTTGCCGGAGATCGCCTTCGTGATCGAGAACCCACCGAGGTTCTGCGTGATGCGGTTCGTGACGACGAGCTCGATGGAGCTGTCGGCAGGGAGCACGACGGGCTGGTTGTTGGGTTCGATCTCCTGCCCGTTGATCTCGATGACCGGATCGGCCCACGTCGCTCCCGGGACCGCAGGCGGGGCAGCCTCGGCGAAGTAGTACGGGATGCCTGCCGGGAGCTCTTCGCTGTTCGCGGGCGTGCCATCGGTGGGGAGATACCAGCTGCCGCCACGGAACGCCGGAACGCCGGCGGCGGGGTTCGCATCGTGCGCCCAGAGCAACCGATAGGACTCGGCGCCCTGGGGCAGCGGGACGTTGTCCGGGTTGTCGATCACCTTGCGAGCGGTGAAGTGATTGGTCTGCAGATCACCTCGATTGACGAGCTGAATCTCCGAGATCCGGCCCAGGTTGCCGTTCTCTGCCGAGAACGTGAGCTCCGTGAGTGCCTCACCGTCCGGCCCGAGGAACACCGGCGCGGCCCAGTCGACGTTCGTCGGGGCCGTGGGCTGGATCTCCGACAGGACGATACGCGTGCCCTTGAAGTACTCGTCGCTGATGTACGACTGCCCGGCCCTGATCTCGAAGCTGCCCTCATCGATCAGTTCGTCACCGTCGTACGCCTGATAGTTGATCGTGAACGCGGGGTTCAGAATCGCGGTGCCGGTCTTGACCTTCGTCACCTGGAAGCGCCCGAAGTTGGCTCCGACGACCGTGGCGCCACCGGAGTACCGGGTCGCCCCACCATTCGTGCTGCCGCCGGACTGTCCCTCGATCGTGTAGGACGCGGCGTTGGTGTAGGTGCGCGCCTTGCCCTCATCCTTGACGCGGACCTTCCATTGCACCTGGTAGAACGACCCATCCGTGCCGCGGCGTCCTTCCCCGAGGTCGGCACCCTGTCCGGCGCCGGGCACCGAGGTGAAGGACGCGGTCAGGTTGTCGGGGCTCCACGTCACCTCACCGGCCGGCTTGACCGAGTAGGAGACTCCTTCGCGACCGAACGAGTTGTACGCGAGGGACTTGCCCTCGAGCACGCGCGGGTAGGTGCCGTCGACGATGAGCTCGAAGTCGTCCGCGTTGAGGGCATCCGTCGCGGTGATCGCCAGACCGGGGTCGATCCCCTGCTCGCCGGCGGGCAGCTGCACCGTCCAGACGATGGTGTCGTCGGCGTTGTTGTAGGAGCCCCACTTGCCGTGCCGCTGGCCCGTGTACTCGCAGTTGGTCTTACACCATGCGGGGTTCGGGTCGACGGTCACCGTCTGCGAGAAGCCGCCGAAATCGAACGTGTGCTGCTCGGTCTCCTGGTTGCGCAGTTGTGTCTGAACGTCGAACCAGAACGAGCCCGAGACACCATACGGATTGCGGCTCACGAACGCCGGGTCGACCGCGCACTCGACCGCCGTGGCGGTGACCGTGCAGGTTCCGGCCTCGCTGCCGTCCGGTCCGACCATGGGGAACGAGTCGGCGAATCCGCGCATCCCTTCCGGCAGGTCCAGCGACAGAGTCACCGGATTGGTGGCACCCGAAGGCACACTCCAGTCGACATACAGCGACTGGCGTGAACCGTCGGCGAACGTGTCCGATGACAAGTAGACGTTGTCAAGCCGAACCTCGGCCGCGGCGTGCGCCGCGGAGGGCGCGATCAGCGCGGCGCCGGCGAGCAGCGTGCTCAGAACGACGGACGCAAGAGCACGGAATCGAACTCCGCCTCTTCTCGTCTGTCGTCGATCAGACGCAAGAAGCGCGCCACTTTCTGTACTCAACTCGATCTCCTACGCATGAATGGCTCGTATGGCGTGAGGGAGCTGCGACCGGGCCGGACGAGACGTGCGAACTCGCATCGGAAGTCGGACAGCACGCCGCGCGAGCGGTGGGCGGCCACGGTGTGCATACCCCCGCGCACCACTGAACCAAGCGGATCCGCTGCGAACCCCGCAGATCGAGGAAAGTCATCCCTGACTTCATCCCTCGTCGTTCAGGGCAGGATGCCTCGTCGGTACGCGATCTCGACGGCGTCGTGTCGAGATCGCGCGCCGAGCTTTCGATACATGTTGCGCACCTGGGACTTCACCGTCGCGAGCACCACGAACTCGGCATCCGCGATCTCACGCAACGAATCTCCCCCCGAAAGGCGGACCAGGAGGACTCGCTCCCGAGGGGTCAAGCTGACGGCGGCGAGGGTGTCCTCGAGAGGATTCGCGCGGTTGACGTTCGTGGGGAGCCGGACGTCGGTGCCGTGCACGATAGCTTCGAGTTCCCCCCTCGGCACAAGCAGATGGATGAGGCGAATGCCGAGGCCCTGGGTGATTGCCACAGCTCGGCGCAGGGCGCCCTGCGCACTCTCCAATTGATCCGATCGATGGAGATGCACAGCCAGGAGGAGAAACCCCTGGGCGCGCAGCCGTGGCCAAAGACCATCCGTGGCCACGAGATCCCTGAGGTCTGGAATCGCGTCGCGGCTGTTGGTGATGAGTCCGATCCGTGCCGCAGTGAGTCGGAGGGCATGGTCTTCGGGGCCGCGAGCGTACGCCAGCCGAGTCGCCCGCTGCACGTCGCCGGCGGCGAGAGCGAGGTCGGCTATCGCCGAGAGCATGACGCGACGCAGTCGCCGCGTCACAGGTTGCCCGCCGAACGCGCCGAGCAACCGATTCAGTTCCTCGGCCCCCGCGGCTGCATCGGTCGCGAGGTGCAGGCGAGCGGCAACGGTCAGCGCCCACGGCCACTCATCGGCTGCGGGGAGGTCGGCCTCGATCGCACGCATCTCTTCGTGCGCACTGCGAACGTCGCCGTGCTCGAGATGGATCGCGGTGCGCGCGACGCGCCCGAGAGTCGAGGGTGTCTTCCCGGCCTGCCACTCCGGCTCGAGCGGCAGGATCAGGTCGGCCGCGGCATGGACATCGCCACGCATCGCTCGAATGAAGGCTCCGAGCTCGGCACTCTGCTGACGTCGTATCGGGTCTCGTTGCCATCCGAGAAGCGTCAGGGTGTCCTCGGCCTGGGTGAGATCGGCGGCGGCGACCTGGATCGAAGCAGCCTGCAGAAGAGCGCGCTCGATGCCAGGAGCGAGCCGGACCTGGCGTTGCGGGTCCATTGCGGCGATACGTGCGAGCACGGTGGCGGCCGCACTCTGCGCGTTCTCGAGGTGCCCTGCCGAGCGCAACAAGCTCATCTCCGCGAATGCGCGCAAGAACATCTCATCCGGCTCGTCGCTCGCCGGTCGCCGTCGCAGTTCGTCTACAGCGACGAGTGCGGAGCTGATCAGGCCGACGGAGGGCGACTTCTCAGCCGATCGCTGGAGCCCGAGCGCATAAGCCGCCAGGGTTCCGTCTGCAGCCATGGCGGACGGTGGGACCAGATCCAGCGTATCGAGGGCAGTCCGAGGCGTGCCCTCGTCGGGACTCGGGGACATGACCACATGTGACCAGACCTCGCCGAATCTCCCGGACTCGATCAGGCCCGCTGCAGTGGCGCCCGCGCCGCCGACGTCTCCCGCGAAGGTGGGCATTTGCATGCGTACACCGTACTGAGTGCTGCCACCTGTCCTGAGGTGCAGATCGCGCGGTCGCGCCGGAGCGCGCACCTGGCGCTCGACCCTGACACGGTGTCAGGCTGTGGCATGGGGATGCCGTGGTGGGTACCTATTCGTTGCGACAGGGCGTTCTGAAAGCAGGACGGATTGGCCGCGGACGGGTCTCGAATCCCTGATGAGGTCGGTTCGGCCGGCTTTCGCAACGGGTGGGGGTGACGGGCTCGATCGCTGCCCGCCGCCTGATCGGGGCGCGACTGACGGCGCGGTGCGCGCGGGGATCGCGGGAGCGGGATGGGACAATGGGGGATCAGCAGTACTGATCGAGAGGCCACCGTGGCGACCATCACGTCCGAACCGACCGTGCACCTGACCTCCACCACTCTTGCGCGGATCACCGTCGCCGGAGAGGTCGACGAGGTCTTCGCCTCGACGGAGGAGGGGCTACACGAGCGGATCATCGAAGCGATCCGTCAGCTCGCCGCCTCGGCGGGCGAGCCCGTGACGGCCTACGTCATCGACGGAGACGTACGCTGGCCCCTCATGGTCCACCCCGACGGCGCGTTCGTCGAGGCGACCGCTCTCGCCGAGGACGCGAACGGCGAGCCGACGTCGGTCTCCCGTCCCATGCGCACGGGGGAGCCCACCGCGGCTCCGACGACCGGACCGACCGAGACGCCCGCCACCGTGACGGCACCGGTGGCATCGGCGCCGTCGGCCATCGCCGAACCGGTGCAGGATGCCGCGCCTGCTGCTGCTGCGTCCGCCGCGCCAGAGCCTGCTGCCGCCGAGCCCGTGGCTGCCGCCGCCGCGCCCGCGCCCGAGCCTGCTTCTGCTGTGTCCGAGCCCGTGGCATCCGCCCCCGTCGCCCCGGCCGCCGAGTCCGCGTCCGCCCCGTCGACGCGCGGGGGATCCGCACGTCGCGAGGGGGCGCCGCGGGAGGGTGCGCCGCGCACGGCACCGACCGTCGAAGACCTGCTGAACTCCCGCAACGCCCAGACGAAGCCGCGCGCGACCGAGGGGTGGCAGGGCGCCGTGCGCCGTGCGACCGGTGGCGCGATCTCGCCGCGCCCGGGCAAGGCGGAGCAGTCCCGTCTCGACCGCGAGCGGATCGTGCAGCGACGGCTCGACGGACCGCGCACGATCGTCGTCCTGAACCCCAAGGGCGGCGCCCACAAGACGACCTCGACCCTCCTGCTCGCGGCGACCTTCGGCACGCAGCGTGGCGGCGCGACCCTCGCGTGGGACAACAACGAGACCCGCGGAACGCTCGGCTGGCGCGCCCAGAACGCGCCGCACCACCGCACGGCCGTCGATCTGCTCGAGCACCTCGACTCGTTCGCCGAGCCCAGCCAGGCGAGCCTCGCCGCCCTCGACACGTTCGTCCGCACGCAGGTCGACGCACGGTTCGACGTGCTGGCCTCCGATGAGGACGCCGCGGCGTCGTCCACGATCGACGCCGCCGCCTTCGACCGACTGCACGATGTCCTGTCGCGCTACTACCGACTGCTCATCGTCGACACGGGCAACAACATGCGGGCGTCGAACTGGGTCGCTTCGGTCGCAGCCGCGGACCAGCTCGTCATCGTCTCGACCGTCCGCGAGGACACCGCCGCGAGCGCCGCCTGGCTCCTCGACGGCCTGCGTGAGAAGGGCTTCGACCGCAAGATCGACGAGGCCGTCACGATCCTCGCCGCGCCGTCGGCGAAGCCCGACCGCAAGCTCACCGAGCGGCTGGAGCACCACTTCGCGCAGGTCACGGCCGATGTCGTGCACGTCCCGTTCGATGCCGCTCTCGTCGACGGCGGCCCGATCGACTTCGACGCCCTTGCGCCCGAGACCCGCGATGCGTGGCTCACGGTCGCGGCATCCCTCGCGCAGCGCCTCTGACGCCGCACTGACCGGAGTCGGCCGACCCCGCCCCGGGTCAGGCGCGGATCACGACATTCTCGGGCTCCTCGCCCGCGAGCAGGTGCTCGATCTGGCGGCGCACGAGCGCGGCGATCCGCGGATGCATGGCGCTCGACGCTCCGCCGACGTGCGGCGAGATCAGCACGTGCCGGATGCCCCAGAGCGGGTGCCCCGCGGGCAGCGGCTCCGGATCGGTGACATCGAGCGCCGCGCGCAGGCGCCCGTCTCGCGTGTGGCGCACAAGGGCATCCGTGTCGATGAGCGGTCCGCGGCCCACGTTGACGACGAGGGCCCCGTCGGGGAGGGCGGCGAGTTCCGCCTCGCCGACGATGTGCCGCGTCGCGTCGCCGCCGGGAAGGCTGAGGATGAGGACGTCGGCGCTCGGCAAGAGCGCCGCGAGCTCGTCGACCCCGTGTACGTGGACGCCGCCTTCGTCGCGTGCCCGTGACGCGACCGCGACGATGTCGACCTCGAACGGCGCGAGACGCGCGGCGATCGCCTTGCCCACGCCGCCGTAGCCGAGAAGCAGTACCCGCCGGTCGGCGAGACTCTGCGCGTACACGGGATGCCAGAGCCCCTCGCGCGAGTCGACGGCGAAGGCGTCGAGGTGACGCTGCACGGCGAGGGTGAGGCCGACCGCCAGTTCCGCGGTCGACGTCTCGTGCACCGTCGCCGCGTTCGCGAAGACGGTGCCCGCGGGGAGCCGCTCCGCGACCCCCTCGTACCCGATCGACTGCCCCTGTACGAGCCGCGTCTGCACCCCGGCGAGCAGCGGAAGCGCGCGCATGAGAGTCATGTACGGCGGGACGACGATGTCGATGCGGGGGACGGATGCCGGGGCATCCATCGGCCACACGACGACCTCGACCCCCTCGGGCAGCGGCTCGAGGTCGCGGGCGAGTTCGGGGCGGGGGACGGAGACGACGAGGGGCACGGCTCGACGCTACCCGCTCGTGGTGCCTGCCGTCCGGGCTCCGCTCGCGATATCGTCGCCGCAGGAGGCCACGATGATTCCCGAGATCAACTACTGGGCGGTGCTGCTGGCGACGGTCGCGGCGATCGTGATCGGCTCGATCTGGTACACCCCGAAGGTGCTCGGCGACCGCTGGAAGCGCCTGGCGGAGGTGAAGCCGCCCGCGACGAGCGTGCAGGCATGGCTGCCGATCGTGGTGTCGATCGTGCTGTCGTTCCTGCTCGCGTGGGTGCTCGCCGGGTCGGTTGCGATCGCGTGGCACTTCTACGGGGGGTCGTTCCTGGTGTCGTCACTCGTGACGGCCCTGACCCTCTGGGCCGGGTTCACCGCCGGGCGGATCATCACGCACGACGTGTTCTCGCAGCAGCGGGTACAGCTGATCGTCATCAACGTGCTCTACGAACTGCTGCTCGTCGTCGTGATGGCGCTCATCATCGGGGTGTGGCCGCCGGCCGGCACCGTCTAGGCAGCGCTGACCCGCACGCAAGGCGCGGGCAGGATGCCTG
This sequence comes from Microbacteriaceae bacterium PS02067, assembly GCA_029960085.1. Classification (GTDB taxonomy): domain Bacteria; phylum Actinomycetota; class Actinomycetes; order Actinomycetales; family Microbacteriaceae; genus Microbacterium. Next base: position 7,804 of record JASCPG010000031.1, read on the forward strand.
CGCTCAGGCTGCGGCGTGGGCGAGCGAGGCGATCGCCGACGTGAAGAACGACAGGCCGTCGACGCCCGAGCGCATCGCGTCGGGCGTGTTCGGCCCGAACCCGGGCTCGACCGCGTGCTCGGGGTGCGGCATGAGGCCGACGACGTTCCCGGCGGGGTTCGTGAGGCCCGCGATGTCATCGAGCGACCCGTTCGGGTTGACTCCCACGTAGCGGAAGGCGACGAGACCTTCGCCCTCGACCTCGGCGAGCGTCTCGGCGGAGCAGATGTACCCGCCGTCGGCGTTCTTCAGGGGGATCGTGATCTCCTGGCCGACCTCGAACTGCGCCGTCCACGCCGTCGACGCGTTCTCGACGCGCAGGCGCTGATCGCGGCGGATGAACTGCTGGTGGGCGTTGCGGATGAGGCCGCCCGGCAGCAGGTGCGCCTCGACGAGCATCTGGAAGCCGTTGCAGATGCCCAGGACGGGCATCCCCTTGCCGGCGGCATCCTTCACCTCGGCCATGATCGGCGCGTGCGCCGCGATCGCACCTGCGCGCAGGTAGTCGCCGTAGCTGAAGCCGCCGGGCAGGACGAGCGCGTCGACGCCCTCGAGGTCGTGCGATCCGTGCCACAGGGCCACGGGCTCGGCGCCGGCCAGGCGGATCGCGCGGCGGGCGTCGCCGTCGTCGAGCGAGCCGGGGAAGGTGATGACCCCGATGCGTGCGGTCACTCCGCGACCTCGATGCCCACGACTTCCTCGATCACCGAGTTCGACAGGATCTCGTCCGCGATCACCTTGACGGCGGCGAGGGTCTCGTCCGAGGCATCCGCGACGGTCAGCTCGAACCGCTTGCCGATGCGGACGCTCTCGAACCCGTCGTGGCCCAGACGGGCGAGGGCTCCGGCGACGGCCTTCCCCTGCGGGTCCAGCAGCTCGGCCTTGGGCATGACGTCGACGACGATGGTGGGCATTCGAGGCTCCAGATGTCGCGGGAAGGGGTGTGGTCCCAGTCTACGGGCCGGGCGGCGGATGCCTCGGCATCCGCCGTTACGCAAGCGTGACCGGAACCGTGGGAGCGCTCCCTTGCGGTTGTGGGAGCGATCCCATAATGTGAGTCCCATCCGATGAGAGCGCTCCCACGGAGGGGCGATCTGCCGCACCGGATGCATTCTGCACTGCACCCACACCACGAAGGAGTGACACGTGAACACACGCGCACTGCGCCGTGTCGGCCTTGTCGCCGGCATTGCCACCACCTCCGCCCTCGTCCTCGCCGGCTGCGCCGGCGGCAGCGGCGGCGGCGCTACGGCCGACCCGAACGAGAAGGTCGAACTCACCGTCGCGACATTCAACGACTTCGGCTACTCCGACGCCCTGCTCGCGGAGTACACCAAGGAGCACCCGAACGTCACGATCGTCCACAACAAGGCGGCGACGTCGAACGACGCGCGTGCCAACTACTTCCAGAAGCTCGGCAAGACCGGCCTCGCCGACATCGAGGCGATCGAGGTCGACTGGCTGCCCGAGGTCATGAAGTACTCCGACCTGCTGGCGCCCGTGCCCGCGTCGCTCAAGGACCGCTGGCTCGACTGGAAGGTCAAGGCCGCCACCGACGCCGACAACAACCTCATCGGCTACGGCACCGACATCGGCCCCGAGGGCGTCTGCTACCGCTCCGACCTGTTCGCCGCGGCAGGCCTGCCCACCGACCGTGAAGAGGTCGCGAAGCTCCTCAAGGGCGACTGGGCCACCTACTTCTCGGTCGGCGACCAGTACACCAAGGCGACCGGCAAGGCGTTCTTCGACTCCGCCGGCGGCACGTACCAGGGCATGATCAACCAGGTCGAGGCCGCGTACGAGGACCCGTCCTCGGGCAAGATCGACATCGACCCGCAGGTCGAGAAGATCTACAACCAGGTGCTGGGCGCCGCGTCGACCCAGTCGGCGCACTTCAGCCAGTGGTCGGACGACTGGTTCGCGGGCCTGTCCAACGGCGCGTTCGCGACGATGCTCTGCCCGGGCTGGATGCTCGGTGTCATCTCCGGCAACGCCAAGGACGTCAAGGGCTGGGACATCGCGAACGTCTTCCCCGGCGGCGGCGGCAACTGGGGCGGCTCGTACCTGACGGTCCCGGCGAACGGCAAGCACGTCGCGGCGGCGCAGGAACTCGCCGACTGGCTGACGAGCCCGGAGACGCAGCTCAAGGCCTTCACCAACGCCGGCACGTTCCCGAGCCAGGTCGACGCCATGAAGTCGGACACGCTCCTCAGCGCGACCAACGAGTTCTTCAACAACGCCCCGACCGGTCAGATCCTCACGGATCGCGCCAACGCGGTGACGGTGTCGCCGTTCAAGGGCCAGTTCTACTTCCAGATCAACGACGCGATGCAGAAGGCTCTCACGCGCGTCGAAGAGGGAACGCAGGACGCGGCCGCCTCGTGGGCCCAGTGGAAGACCGAAGTCGACGCCATCAAGTAAGACTCCGGCAGCACAGTGACGACGGGCCCGGGGGACCCCTCCCGGGCCCGTCCACTGCCTGAACCCCGAGAATCGAAGGACTGAAGAGTGAGCACCGTCACCTCCCCATCACGCCGGTCCGGCGCAGACGCCGCGGCGAAAACGCCGAAGCGGATCGGCTTCGGCAACAAGCTGAGCTCGTGGGACCTCAAGCTCTCCCCCTACCTCTACATCTCCCCGTTCTTCATCCTCTTCCTGGTCGTGGGGCTCTTCCCGATCGGGTACACCGCGGTGATCTCCTTCATGGACTGGGATCTCGTCCGCAACTCCGGCACCTTCGTCGGGTTCGACCAGTACGCGACGGTCATCGCAGACCCGAAGTTCTGGTCGGCGCTGCGCAACACGTTCAGCATCTTCCTGCTGTCCTCGGTGCCGCAGCTGATCGCCGCCGTGTTCATCGCGGCCCTGCTCGATCAGAACATCCGCGCCAAGACGTTCTGGCGCATGGGCGTGCTCGTCCCCTACGTGATGGCCCCGGTCGCCGTCGCGCTCATCTTCTCCAACATGTTCGGCGACCAGTACGGCCTCGTGAACACGTGGCTCGGGAACCTCGGCATCCAGCCGATCATGTGGCACTCGAACACCTTCGCCAGCCACATCGCGATCGCCACGATGGTCAACTTCCGCTGGACCGGCTACAACACCCTCATCCTGCTCGCGGCCATGCAGGCGATCCCGCGCGACTACTACGAGGCCGCGACCGTCGACGGCGCCGGCAAGGTGCGCCAGTTCTTCGCGATCACGATGCCGAGCCTGCGCCCGACCCTCATCTTCGTCATCATCACCTCGACCATCGGCGGTCTGCAGATCTTCGACGAGCCGCGGATGTACGACCAGACCGGCACCGGCGGTGCCAACAACCAGTGGCTGACGATCTCGCTGTGGCTCTACGACATCGGCTGGGGCCAGTGGAACCTCGGGCGCGCAGCCGCGCTCGCGTGGATCCTGTTCCTCATCATCCTGGTGATCGGCGTCATCAACCTCTTCATCACGCGCGGCCTCGTGCGCGACGAGGGGACCCGGAACGCCCTCACCAAGGCGCAGATGCGCGCCGCGCGAAAGGATGCCAAGGCGCAGGTCGCGGCCGACCGTGCGCGGCACGCCACGTCGCCGAGAGCCGCCGACACGACCAAGGAGGTGGCGCGATGAGCGCTCTCGACCAACGCCCCGTCGTCACCGGCGACGCCCCCGCGGTGAGCAAGCGGACCCGCCACGTCAAGGGCACCCGCCCCAGCTGGTTCGTGTACGCGTGCCTCGGCGTCGTGCTCGTCGCGAGCATGTTCCCGTTCTACTGGTCGCTGCTCATCGGGTCGGGCGACTCCTACACGATCCGCGACCCCAACATGTCGTGGATCCCCGGCGGCAACTTCTTCGCCAACGCCGCGAAGGTCGTGAACGACCCCGCCGTGAACTTCTGGGTCGCGCTGTGGAACTCGATCCTCAGCTCGGGCCTCATCGCCCTGTCGGTCGTCTTCTTCTCGACTCTCGCCGGCTGGGCCTTCGCGAAGCTGAAGTTCAAGGGGTCGAGCTGGCTCCTCGTCTTCGTCATCGCGACGATGGCCGTGCCGACCCAGCTGGGCGTCGTGCCGCTCTACATCCTGTTCAGCGACCTCGGCTGGACGGGGCAGCTCGGCGCGATCATCGTGCCCGCGCTCGTCAGCGCCTTCGGCGTGTTCTGGATGACGCAGTACATCCGTCAGGCCGTGCCGGACGAGCTCATCGAGGCCGCCCGCGTCGACGGGGCGAGCTCGTTCCGCACCTTCCTCACGGTCGGCGTGCCGGCGGCGCGCCCGGCGGCGGCGATGCTGGGCCTGTTCACCTTCGTGTCGGCCTGGAACAACTTCTTCTGGCCGTTCATCGTGCTCGACCGGCAGAACCCGACGCTGCCCGTGGCGCTGTCCCTCCTCCAGTCGAACTACTTCGTCGATTACTCGATCGTGCTCGCCGGCGTGCTCCTGGCCACCGTGCCGCTGCTGATCCTGTTCATCTTCACCGGCAAACAGCTCGTCACCGGCATCATGCAGGGTGCGGTCAAGGGCTGAGGCCCGCCGCACCCCGGAAGGACTCTCATGACCGACTCCACACGCTCGTTCGCGCCCGGATTCCTCTTCGGGGCGGCCACCGCCGCCTACCAGATCGAGGGAGCGGCGTTCGAAGACGGCCGCACGGCATCCATCTGGGACCACTTCTCGCGCGTCCCCGGCGCCGTAATCAACGCCGACAACGGCGACGTCGCGTGCGACCACTACCACCGGTACGAGGGCGATGTCGCGCTCATGAAGGAACTCGGGCTGGACACGTACCGCTTCTCGGTGTCGTGGTCGCGCGTGCGCCCGGACGGCGGCGCCGTCAACCAGCAGGGCCTCGACTTCTACAAGCGACTCGTCGACGAACTGCGCGAGAACGACATCCTCCCGTGGCTCACGCTCTACCACTGGGACATGCCGCAGGCGATCGAAGACCGCGGCGGCTGGACCGTCCGGTCGACGGCCGACCAGTTCACCGAGTACGCGCTCACGGTGCACGACGCCCTCGGCGACCGCGTGCACGACTGGACGACGCTCAACGAACCGTGGTGCTCCTCGTTCCTGAGCTACACGGCAGGCATCCACGCGCCCGGCCGCTACAGCGTGACCGACGGTGTCCTCGCGGCGCACCACCTGCTGCTCGGCCACGGCCAGACCGTGCGTGAGCTCCGCGCGCGCGACGCGTCGCTGAGCCTCGGCATCACCCTGAACCTGACCGTCGCCGAACCCGTCGACCGCGAGGTTCCCGCCGACGTGGATGCCGCGCGCCGCATCGACGGTCAGTTCAACCGCTGGTTCCTCGACCCGATCTTCCGGGGCGCCTACCCGGCCGATGCGGTCGAGGACATCCGCGCGGTCGCACCCGAGGCGATCGACGCGTTGGATGCCGCGACGCTGCCGGGCGACCTCGAGGTCATCTCGAGCCCGCTGCAGGCGCTCGGCGTCAACTACTACCACGGCGAGTTCGTCGGCGGTTCGCCCGACCCGCGGCCTCCGCTGCCCGGCGATGCACCCACCGATCGTCCGGCGAACTCGCCGTTCCCCTCGCACGACGGGATCTACTGGCACGAGCGCGGCCTGCCGCGCACGAACATGCACTGGGAGATCGACCCGGCCGGGCTCACCACCCTGCTCGAGCGCGTGTGGACGGAGTACGCCCAGCCTGCGGGCACCGTGCTCTACGTCACCGAGAACGGCGCCTCCTTCGACGACCTCGTCGAAGGGTCGGGGGCCGAAGCCCGCGTGCACGACGCTGCGCGCGTCGAGTTCCTGCGCGATCACCTGTCGGCGATCCTCGACGCGCAGGATGCCGGGGTCGACGTCCGCGGCTACTTCTACTGGTCGCTGATGGACAACTTCGAGTGGGCCTGGGGCTACGAGAAGCGCTTCGGAATCATCCACGTCGACTACGACACCCAGGTGCGCACGCTGAAGGACAGCGCGCTGGAGTATCGTCGGGTCATCGCCGCGCGAGCCATCGATTCGTCAGCGGCATCCATCGTCATCCAGAGTTAGGTACCACCCCGTGACCATCGACACGCCGCGGGCGACGGCGACGATCGAAGAGGTCGCGGCAGCCGCCGGGGTCTCCCGTTCCACCGTGTCGCGTGTCGTGAACGGCTCGACGGCGGTGAGCCCCGCCGCGCTGGATGCCGTCCAACGCGCCATCGCCGAGCTCAACTACGTGCCCAACCGTGCCGCGCGCTCCCTCGCGAGCCGCGCCACCATGGCGATCGCGCTCGTCGTCCCCGAGGACACCACGCGCTTCTTCGGCGACCCGTTCTTCGCCGCGGTCGTCTCGGGCATCAATGCGCGGCTGAGCCGGTCGGATTACGTGCTGAACCTGATCATCGCGAGCGATGACCCCCGCGACAAGACCGCGGCCTACGTGCGCAGCGGCGCCGTGGACGGGGCCGTCGTCGTCTCCCACCACACGAGCGACACCTTCATCGACCGGATCGCGGCATCGGTGCCCGTCGTCTACGGCGGTCGCCCCACGCGCGAGCGCGAGGACGACTACTACGTCGACGTCGACAACGTGGCCGGTGCTCGCCGCGGCACGGCGTACCTGATCGAGCGCGGCTACCGGCGGATCGCCAACATCTCCGGACCCGTCAGCATGCCCGCCGGCGTCGACCGCGTCGACGGCTTCCGTGCCGCGATGGCGGATGCCGGTCTCGAGCCCGGTCCGATCGAGGACGGCAACTTCACGGCCGACGGCGGCTCCGCCGCGATGCAGCGGCTCCTCGACTCGGGTGCGCCCTTCGACGCCCTCTTCATCGCGAGCGATCTCATGGCCCGAGGCGCGCTCGCCGTGCTCGGGCGCGCGGGCATCCGTGTTCCCGAGGACGTCGCGATCATGGGCTTCGACGACTCGCCCGTCGCCGTCGCCGTGCAGCCGAACCTCACGACGATGCGTCAGCCGTCGCACGAGCAGGGGGAGAGGATGGCCGACGTGCTGCTCCAGCTCCTCGCCGGTGGGCGGCCCGATCACGTGACCGTGCTCGAGACCCAGCTGGTCGTCCGCGACTCGGCCTGACGCGGCCGAGTCGCGGAGTCGCTTACTCCGGGTCGCCGCCCAGCTGACCGATCGGGACGATCGGACCGCCGTCGTCGGCACCGGTCTTGCGTGCCCGCGCGATGGCGTTGCCCACGTGGTAGATGAGGAGCGCCGCGACGGTGCCGAGCACGATCGCGCCGAAGCTCAGCGTGCCGAGGTTCATCGTGAAGCCCGCGATCGCGATCACGAACGAGACGGCCACGGTGTACTGGTTCACGGGGCGCGAGAAGTCGACCTGGTTGTCGACCCAGATCTTCATGCCGATGACGCCGATGAGGCCGTACAGGGCGGTCGTCACGCCGCCGAGCACGCCGAGGGGCATCGCGAAGATGACGGCGCCGACCTTCGGTGAGAAGGCGAGCAGGATCGCGACGGCACCGGCCACCCAGTACGCGGCCGTCGAGTAGACGCGGGTCGCCGCCATGACGCCGATGTTCTCGCCGTAGGTCGTCGTGCCCGAGCCGCCGCCGAGGCCGGCGATGGTCGTCGCGACGCCGTCGGCGAGGAGCGCACGCCCGGTGTGGCGGTTGATCGAGGGGTCGCCCGTCATCGTCGCGACGCCGCGCACGTGCCCGACGTTCTCTGCGATGAGCACGAGGATGACGGGGAGGAACATCGGCAGCATCGCCCAGGCCTGCGGGTCGCCGAAGGCGGGGAAGTGGAACGTGGGCAGGCCGATCCAGTCGGCGCTCTCGACGCCGGTCCAGTCCACGCGGCCCATGAGCGCCGCCACGACGTAGCCGACGATCACGCCGAGGAAGATCGAGACACGGCCGAGGAAGCCGCGGAACAGCACGGCGAACAGGATGCACGCGACCAGCGTGATCGTGCCGAGCAGCGCATCGGTCTGGAAGTTGTTCCACGCCGCCGGGGCGAGGTTCAGACCGATGAGGGCGACGATCGCGCCCGAGACGACGGGCGGCATGAGCTTTTCGATCCATCCCGTGCCGGTCGCCTGGACGAGCATGCCGACCCCCGCGAGCAGGATGCCGACGACGACGACGCCGAGCAGCGCCTGCCCGATCTGCTCGCCGGTCTCGAGCGACTTGCCGCTGTTGAAGGCCTGGATCGGGGCGATGAACGCGAACGAGGAGCCCAGGTAGCTCGGGAGCTTGTTGCGGGTGAGGAGGAGGAAGACGATCGTGCCGACGCCCGAGAAGAGGAGCGTCGTCGACACCGGGAAGCCGGTGAGGAGGGGAACGAGGAACGTCGCGCCGAACATCGCCACGACGTGCTGCGCGCCGATCGCGATCGTCGCGGGCCACGCGAGACGCTCGGTGGGCGCGACGACGGCGCCGGGTTCGACGGTGCGGCCGTCTCCGTGTTGGGTCCAGATGGGCATGCGGGCGCTCCTCGAAGGGTCGTGCGACAGGCGGGGGATGTCGGCCTGTGGCCCAGACTATCTGGGAGAACGCTGGGAGAGCGTCACTCCTCCGGCGAGGCGGGGTCGGCGAGGTGCCACGCGGTCACCGCGACCGTGCCGCCCTCGACGATGTCCGCATCGACCGGCTTCGACCCGCGCGTCTCGCCGGGGAGAGTCGCCCCCCAGATCGTTCGTGCGACCAGGACGCCGTGCGTCGACGCGGCATCCCACCCGATGATCGCGCGCGCGGATCGGCCCGGGGGAATCGTGATCCGCGACGGGCCGGGGTCGCTGCCCATGAAGGAGCCGCCGTGCTCCACCGTCACCGCGAGGAGGTGGCCGTTCTGGTCGCCGAACGCGATGTCGGGGTAGCCCTCGATGACGCACGGCGCCTCCGAGAAGTTCATCAGCTCGAGCGGCAGCGCGCGGTGGCCGGTCGCTCCGTCGACGTCGTGGATGAGCATCATGGCGCGGTCGGGCGTACAGGCATCCGTGCCGGTGATGCCGCCGCCGTCGACCCGCTCGGGCACCGCGTCACCCGGAGCCTCGGGATCGGGCCGCAGCGACCCGTCGGCGGGTGCGGGCTGGGTCTCCTCCGCGTCGGCGCGCACCTGTGCCTGAGCCGCCTCGTTCCCGGCGAGGTGCACGGAGCCGAGCAGCATGAGGGACACGACGGCGACGCCGACGGCGATCAGCGCACCGCCCGTGGTGCTCGGGCCGCGCCCGGGTGCCACGGCCCCGGACTCGGGTGCGACGGGGAGTCCGGCAACGGGAGTGGCGGTGTGCCGGGCCAGGCGGTGCGCGACGAGGGCCGGGATCCACCCGTAGAGGAGCCCCCAGTAGGCACCGGAGGCCGCGCGTGAGCCGAGGTCGACGGCCCACAGCGCCCACCCGTGCGTGAAGAGCGTGCCGAAGACGAGTACCGCGTCGACGGTCATCCCGACGACGGCGCCGGCGGCCACCGCGGCGAGCCACGTCCGGGCGGCGACCGCGCCCCCGGTGCTCGCCGCCGGAACGACGCGCAGGATCGCGGCGTGCACGGCCGCGGCGGCGAGCGCGCCCACCAGCGGCAGCAGCAACGGCCAGGGAGCAGGCCACGACCACATGAACGGGGTCCCGCCGGTCGGGAGGACCGCCTGCTGCACACGCGCCAGCGGTGTCGAGCCGATCGCGGCGGCGATCAACGCGGTCGCGAGCCACAGCGCACCGACCGTCCCGCTCACGAGGCCGCGGCGCACACCGTCGCGCATGTCAGCCCGCCGTCGCGGTCTCGTCGCGCGTCAGCTTCTCGAGCAGCTCGCGATACTTCGCCGCGGTGCGGTCGACGATCTCGGCGGGAAGCTCGGGCGGCGTGCCGGCGCCGTCCCAGTTCGCGGCGAGCCAATCGCGGACGATCTGCTTGTCGAAGCTCGCCATCCGTTCGGCGGGTGTCGTGCCGGATGCCCACGCCGCGGCATCCCAGTACCGCGACGAGTCGCTCGTGAGCACCTCGTCGGCGAGGGTCAGCGTGCCCGCGGCATCCACCCCGAACTCGAACTTCGTGTCGGCGAGGATGAGCCCGTGCGCCTCGGCGACCGCGGCCGCGCGGCGGTAGATCTCCAGCGACGCGTCGCGCAGCTCTGCGGCACGTTCGGCGCCCACGAGCTCGACCGCGCGGGCGAACGAGATGTTCTCGTCGTGCTCGCCCATCGGCGCCTTGTACGCCGGGGTGAACAGCGGCTCGGGCAGCCGGTCGCCGTCTTCGAGGCCCGCCGGCAGCGGGATGCCGCAGACCGTGCCCTCGGCGCGGTACTCCTTCCAGCCGGAGCCGGTGAGGTAGCCGCGGACGACGCACTCGATCGGGAGCATGTCGAGGGACCGGACGACCATCGCGCGGTCCGCGACGGCGGCAGGCGGCGCCTCGCCGGTCAGGTGGTTCGCGATCGCGCGACTCCCGTCGTCGCCGGCGAGCTGGTCGAACCACCACTGGCTGAGCGCCGTGAGAAGCGCCCCCTTGGCGGGGATGCCGGGGGAGAGAACATGGTCGAACGCGCTCACCCGGTCGCTCGCGACCACGAGCATCCGCCCGTCGGGGGCGTCGGCGGCTGTGCCGTCCGCGCTCGGCGCGGTGGGGGCGGGGCGGTAGAGGTCCCGCACCTTCCCCGAGTAGACGTGGGTCCAGCCGGGCAGGTCGAGGGGTGCGTCCGTCACGTGTCCATTATCGTCACGGCGTGATCTCGTCGACGAACGCGAACGCCTCGGCGACGACCTCGTGCCAGAGGTCCGAGGCATCCGCGCCGACGACCACCCACTCGCGCATCGCACGCTCGCGGATGACCATCCGCTCGGCGCGGCCGGTCGCCTCGAGTTCGCTCACGCGCTGTTCGGGGAGCTTCGCGATGAGGCCCTCCCGCCAGCCCAGGAACGCGAACACCTTGCCGCGGATGCGCAGGCCCTGACTGCCGAACATCGGGCCGATGTCGACGCCGGGGCGGACGAGGTATTCGGCGCTGATGTCGTCGTAGATCGCGCGGGGTGAGTGCGTCATGCCGTGAGGCTACCCGTCACCGTGAAAAATATGTATAGTCCACATGGACTAATCGAACCGGAGTAATCATGAAGGATCCCGTCAGCCGTCTCACCCCCCTCGGAGTCATGGTCCTCGCGCTGCTGCGCGAGGACGACATGCACCCCTACGAGATGATCCGGCTGATGCGCCATCGCCACGACGACCGCATCGTCACGATCACGAACGGCACGATGTACCACACCGTCGCCCGCCTCCAGCAGCAGGGGCTGCTCGCCGAGGTCGGCGTCGACCGCGAGGGGAACCGGCCCGAGCGCACCACCTACGCGCTGACGGATGCCGGCAATGCGGCTGTCGTCGAATGGGTGCGCCGAGAACTCCCCGCCATCGAACGCCCGGCGCAGTTCCGCATCGCCCTCGCCGAGTCGCACAACCTCCCGCGCGAAGAGGCGATCGCCCTGCTCACCACCCGACGGGAAGCACTGGAGAGATCGCGGGACCTGCACCGCGACGGGAGGGACAAGGCTCTCGACAAGGGCGTTCCCGACGTGTATCTCATCGAGGTGGAGCGCGAGGGCGTCCTGCTCGAAGCCGAACTCGCGTGGCTCGACGGACTGCTCCTCCGCATCGCCCGACCCGACTACCCCTGGAATGACGCGAACGCCATTCCGACCGACCGCTACCTGGCTCAAAGAGAGGCCGCCCGGCAATGACCGACAACACTCCCGCAGCGCGTGCCGAGGCGCACGCATCGCCCGCTCACCACCCCGATCAGACCGGGCGCAGCCCGTGGCCCGCGCTCTGGGCCCTCGTCATCGGGTTCTTCATGATCCTCGTCGACACGACCATCGTGTCGGTCGCGAACCCTGCCATCAAGGCGGCACTCGACCCCACCACCAACAACCTCGACAACGTCGTGTGGGTCACCTCCGCCTACCTCCTCGCCTATGCCGTGCCGCTGCTCATCACGGGCAGGCTCGGCGACCGGTTCGGCCCGCGGCGGATCTACCTCGTCGGGCTCGCGATCTTTACCCTGGCATCCCTCGGCTGCGGTCTGTCGTCGAGCCTCGGCATGCTCATCGCGTTCCGCGCGGTGCAGGGCGTCGGGGCATCCCTCATGACGCCGCAGACGATGGCCGTCATCACCCGCACCTTCCCCGCCACCCAGCGCGGCGCGGCGATGGGCCTGTGGGGTGCGACGGCCGGTGTCGCGACGCTCGTCGGGCCGCTCGCCGGAGGCCTCCTCGTCGACGGGTTCGGGTGGGAGTGGATCTTCTTCGTGAACCTCCCCGTCGGCGTGATCGGATTCGTGCTCGCGTGGATCCTCGTGCCCGACCTCGAGACGCACCCGCACCGCTTCGACATGGTCGGCGTGTTCCTCTCCGCGATCGCGCTGTTCCTGATCGTCTTCGGTCTGCAGGAGGGGGAGCACTTCGACTGGGCGCCGTGGGTCTGGGTGATGATCGCAGGCGGCATCGTCATGATGGCGCTGTTCATCTGGCAGCAGGCGCGGACCAAGAGCGAGCCGCTCGTGCCGCTCGCGCTGTTCCGTGACCGTAACTTCTCGGTGGCGAACATCGGCATCGCGACCGTCGGGTTCACCGTGACCGCGATGTCGCTGCCCATGATGTTCTTCTACCAGTTGGCGCGCGGTCTGTCGCCGACGGACTCCGCGCTGCTCCTCATCCCGATGGCGGTGCTCTCGGGTGTCCTCGCGCCGATCGCGGGACGTGTCCTCGACCGGGTCGACCCCCGTCTGCTCCTCGTGCCGGGGCTGCTGCTGACGGCGATCGCGCTGTTCTGGTACGCGGCGCTCATGAACCCGGACACCCCGATCTGGGTGTTCCTGCTGCCCTCGGCGCTCATGGGCATCGGCCAGGCCGGCATGTGGGGGCCGCTCGCGACCACCGCGACCCGGAACCTCCAGCCGCGGCAGGCGGGCGCCGGCGCGGGCATCTACAACACGACGCGCACGATCGGGTCGGTGCTCGGCTCGGCCGCGATCGCCGCGTTCATGCAGAACCGTCTGGAGGCGAACCTCCCGGGCGCGTCCGACGCGGGTGGGGACTTCGGCGCGGGGAAGCTCCCCGACTTCGTCGTCGGCGGGTTCTCGGATGCCATGGCGCAGTCGACGCTGCTGCCTGCCGCCGTCCTCCTGATCGGCGTCGTGGCGGTGCTGTTCATGCAGCGCCCCGCCCACCTCGAGTCACGCCGCTGACACCCCCGGCGTGGGCGCGCCTGGCGCCCGCGCCGGGGTGCCGAGACCCGCTCCCGGCGCCGAGACCCGCTCCGGACGCCGAGACCCCGTGTCCAGTTCACGGGTCTCGGCGGGTAGGACGGGTCTCGCCGGGGTCGGCTCGGCGGGAGGGACCCCCGGGGTCAGTCGGCGGCGGCGCGGGCCGCGATGTCTGTGCGGTAGCCCTCGAGGGAGATCTGCTCGAGACCCGCTCCGGGCGCCGAGACCCGGTGTCCCGTTGACGGGTCTCGGCAGGCAGGATGGGTCTCGGCGGGCGGGATGAGTCTCGGTGGGGTCGGGTCGGCGGGAGGGGCCCCGGGGTCAGTCGGCGGCGGCGCGGGCCGCGATGTCTGTGCGGTAGTGCGAACCCTCGAGAGCGATGTGCCGCACGGCCGCGTAGGCGCGGACGCGGGCGACCGTGAAGGACGTCCCCGTCGCGACGACGTTGATCACGCGCCCGCCCGTCGCGATGAGGCCGCGCTCGCTCTCGGCCGTGGCCGCGTGAGCGAGGTGGATGCCGGGGATGCCCGCGGCATCCACCAGCCCCGTGATCGGCCGCCCGACGTGTGGGGATTCGGGGTACCCCTCGCTCGCGAGCACGACGGTGATGGCGGCCGTGTCGGCGAAGGTCGGCGCGGGCTCGTCCTCGAGGAAGCCGCCCGCCGCGGCGAGCAGCAGCCGCGACAGCGGACTCGTCATGCGGGCGAGGACCACCTGCGTCTCCGGGTCGCCGAAGCGTGCGTTGAACTCGATGACCTTGATGCCCTGGTCGGTGACGATGAGGCCGGCGTAGAGCAGTCCGATGAAGGGGGTGCCCTCGGCATCCAGCTCTCGGATGACGGGCTCCGCGACGGTGCGCGTCACCTCGTCGACGAACGCCTGCTCGCTGCCGAAGCGCTCGGCGAGCCAGGGGAGCGGGGAGTAGGCGCCCATGCCGCCGGTGTTCGGGCCCGCGTCGCCGTCGTACGCGCGCTTGAAGTCCTGGGCGGGGGCGAGCGGGCGCACCGTGTCGCCGTCGCTGACGAAGAAGAGCGACACCTCCGGGCCGGAGAGGAACTCCTCGACGAGCACGGGCCCGGTCGGCAGATAAGTGTCGGCGTGGTCGAGCGCCGCGGCGCGGTCGTCGGTGACGACGACACCCTTGCCGGCGGCGAGGCCATCGGCCTTGACGACGTACGTCGCGCCGTACTCGTCGAGAGCCGCCTCGACCTCGGCGCGGGTCGTGGCGCGGGTGGCGCGGCCGGTGGGGACGCCCGCGGCATCCATGATCCGCTTCGCGAACGCCTTGGATCCCTCGAGCTGCGCGGCCGCCCGGCCCGGACCGAACACCGGGATGCCGCGCTCGCGCAGAGCGTCGGCGACCCCTGCGACCAGTGGCGCCTCGGGACCGATGATCACGAGGTCGATGTTCTCGTCGTTGGCGTAGTCCGTGACGGCCGTCGGGTCGTTCGGGTCGAGGCCGGCCGCGATCGCGGCATCCGCGGCGATGCCCGCGTTTCCGGGGGCGGCGAACAGCTCGTGTCCGGCATCCTCGCCCTTCAGGGCCAGCAGGATGGCGTGCTCGCGGGCACCGGAACCGAGGACGAGAATGCGCACGCGCCCAGCCTACCCAGCACACCCGCGCCCGCCCGGCTGGGGACGGTCGTCGGCTGCGGCGAGCCGGGAGTCTCCCGCCCGCCGCGAACCGTGCTCAGTCTCGGCGGCGCGGGCACGTGGACGTGGCCCCGGAATCCCGCGGCCGGGTCTGTATGCCCGGCACGGGGAGACTGAATACGGAACGGGCTAGCGTGGAGGGATGGTGCGCAGAATCTCGACCGAGGAAGGGCGAACCGCCCTGGCTGCGGTTGCCGCGGCGGGCGGGGCGGCCCGGGCCGAGCACGCGACGGCCGTGCGATACCTGTTGCAGCTGCTGGCCGAGAAGGCTCCCGGCAACACCGTCGAGGTGCGCGTGCCGCCGTTCGGGGCCGTGCAGGTCGTGGAGGGGCCGCGGCACACGCGCGGCACCCCGCCGAACGTCGTCGAGACGGATGCCGCGACGTGGATCGCCCTGGCGATCGGCGCGGAGTCGTGGTCGGATGCCTCCGCCGCCGGTCGGATCTCGGCGTCCGGCACGCGCGCCGACATCTCGGCGCTGCTTCCGCTCCGGCCCTGACCCGCAACACTCGCGAGCTGCGGGGCCCGGTCGCTCCGCAGCACGACGCACGTGCCTGGCCCCGCGTGCCCCTACACCGTGACGACGATCTTCCCGCGGGTGTGGCCCTCCTCGAGGGCGGCGTAGGCCGCCGCCGCCTCGTCGAGCGGGTAGGTGGCGGCGATCTCGACGTGCAGGTCGCCGCTCGCCACGAGACCGGCGAGTTCGGCCAGCTGCGTCGCGTCGGGGCGCACCCAGATCGAGTGTCCGCCGAACTCGGTGCGGGCGCGCTGGTCCGCGATCGAGACGACCGCACCGCCGGGTGCGAGAAGCTCGGATGCCGAGTCGAGCGACGACCCGCCGGCGAAGTCGACGATCGCGTCGAACCCGCCCGGGACGAGCTCGCGCGCCGCCGCGACGAGCCCCTCACCGTACGCGAGCGGTTCCGCGCCGAGCGAGCGGAGGTAGTCGTGGTTTCGCGGCGACGCCGTGCCGACCACGTGCGCACCGCGGAGCTTCGCAAGCTGCACTCCGAACGACCCGACGCCACCGGCGGCACCGTGGATCAGGATGGTCTGCCCGGACCGCACCCCCGCGCGCTCCAGCGACTGCAGGGCGGTGAGCCCCGTCAAGGGCAGGGCGGCGGCCTGCTCGAAGGACACGCCCTCGGGCTTGTGCGCCGCGGTGCGCACGGGGACCGGCATGAATTCCGCGAGTGATCCGTGCTGCACGACGTCCGCCCGCGCGTAGGCGACCACCGCGTCGCCGACGGCGAACTCGGGGGTGTCGAGCCCGACCCGCTCGACGATGCCCGCGACGTCCCACCCGGGCACGGCCGGCAGCTGTGTGTCGATGACGCCCCGCAGATACCCCTCGCGGATCTTGTAGTCGACGGGGTTGAGGCCCGCCGCCACCACCCGCACGACGAGCGTGTCGGGCCCGGGGTGCGGGAGCTCTCGCTCAGCGATGCGGAACCGGTCGTTGCCGCCGAACTCGGCGTATTCGAGTGCCTTCATGCGACGAGACAACCCCGCGTCCATGGCATCCATTCCGCGCTGCGCGGATTCGTCGACCGCCCGGTGCCACGCACCACGCGCGGTCAGCGCCGCGGCACGATCAGCGGCGCCTCGGACCCCGTGCCGTGCCGCGGGGTGGGACAATGGAGGGATGAGCGAGCCCGCCGAACCCCGCACGGAGCACCGCATCGAAACGGCGACCGTGCGCCGGAGCCCCCGCTACGCGATCTTCTTCGCGGCGGGTGCGGCCGTCGGCATCCTCGTCGCGCTCATCCTCACGTTCGCGTTCGACGGCACGGCGCAGAAGAGCCCCACGACCGACGTCATGTATTCGGCATCGCAGGTGTTCGGATTCCTGTGCCTCGTGTGCATCCCGGTCGGGATGGCGCTCGCCGGCGGCCTCGCCCTGCTGCTGGATCGCCGCCTGGCCCGGCGCACGCACGACGTGCGCATCGACCACGAGCGGACCGAGGCCTGACGCGCATCGCCTGAACGCGGGTCCCGACAGCCGAGCCGCCGGGCGCGGCGCCCTCAGGCGATATCGGCGATGATCGGGGCGATCGCGGTGTCGAAGGCGACGACGTCTCCGCGCAGGCCATCGGTCACCGCGACCGTGAGCGCGCCTATCCACCACACGCCCCGCTGCGTCAGCGGCAGCACCTGGACGTTCAGCTCGAACGAGTGCGCCCGGCGCCCCGCGGCGCGCTCGTGCTGCGCGATCGCGCTCGCGTACGCGCGATACGACGACCCGCCCGAGCGGGCGTCCGCGGAGACGCGGTCGCTGTACCGCCGGGCCTCGGCTTCGGCGTAGGCGATCGCCGCGTCGGCGAACGGAGCGATCGCGGCGCGCAGCTCTTCTGCGCCTTCGGTGGGCAACGCGACGAACGTCGCGAAGTCGTCGACGAGCTCGAGCGGAACGGGTGAGGTGTGCGCCTGCGGCTCGACCGTCATGTCCCAGTACGCGCGCCACTGACGCTCGAGCGCCGCCGTGTCGGTGAACTCCTCGGCCGCCGCCGACGTGACGCCTCGCAGCTGCGGCAGCTCCTCCGGATAGCGGATACCGAGCGACTGGCGCAGGTACAGCGCGACGAGCACGGGGATGCCTGCGTCCTCGCGAACGACCCACTCCGGTGCTTCCGCTGCCATGCGGCCATCCTAGAGAACGGCGTGCATCCGCAGGCGGGATGGTTTATTGCGCAACACTGCGCTCTGGTGTGCGGGTCCCTGCGATGATCGCAGTCGAGGAGCGCCGACGACGAGCTGCCAGACCATGGCCGACGGTGCCCCGGAAGATGCTCTCACATGCGATTCTCCACGAACGTCGAACTCCTCGATGGGCCGTTCCTTCACGCTCAGGACCTCAATCTCGAGGCCCTCCGAGCCCTCGACGCCGATCGACTGCTCGCGCCGTTCCTCCGTGAGGCGGGGCTGCCGCCCGTCGCGGAGACGTACGGCGATTGGGAGAGCCGCGGTCTCGACGGGCACACGGCAGGCCACTACCTGTCGGCGTCCGCCCACGCCGTGACGATGGCGGGCGCGACCGACCTCGTGCCGGTGCTCGATCACATGGTCGCCGAGCTCGCCCGTGCGCAGCGGCACCTCGGGACGGGCTACGTCGGGGGCATCCCCCGCTCGGCCGACCTCTGGGACGAGGTCGCGACAGGCATCCGCCCCGACACGTTCCGTCGCGCGCACTGGGCGCCCTGGTACAACCTGCACAAGATCTACGCGGGGCTGATCGACGCGCACCGCCTCGCCGGCACGCCGGGCGCCCTCGACGTGGTCCTCGGCCTCGCCGAGTGGTGGGAGGGTCTCGCCGCCGGAATCGACGACGACGCGTTCGAGCTCATGCTCGAGACGGAGTTCGGCGGCATGAGCGAGGCCTACGCCGACCTGTACGCCCTGACGGGCGACGAGCGTCACCTCGCGATGGCGCACCGCTTCGCCCACCGCGCCGTCGCCGAGCCGCTCGCCGCCGGTCGCGACGAGCTCACGGGTCTGCACGCCAACACGCAGATCCCGAAGCTCGTCGGCCTCGCCCGCATCGCCGAGGTATCGGGTGACGATCGCAGCGCCCGCGCGGCGGAGAACTTCTGGGACATCGTGACGACCCGCCGAAGCGTGTCGATCGGGGGCAACAGCGTCTCGGAGCATTTCCACGACACCGACGACTTCACTCCCATGGTCGAGCACCGCGAGGGCCCGGAGACGTGCAACACCTACAACATGGTGAAGCTCTCTCGCCTGCTGTTCGAGCGCTCTGGCGACCCCGCCTACCTCGATGAGATCGAGCGCGCCGAGTTCAACCACCTGCTCTCTTCGATCCACCCCGAGCACGGCGGGCTCGTCTACTTCTCCTCGATGCGGCCCGCGCACTACCGGATCTACTCGCGCCCCGGCGTGCACTTCTGGTGCTGCGTCGGCACCGGCATGGAGACCCACGCGATCCACGGCCGCTCCGTCTTCGTCGAGGACGAGACGGGTGTCGGCGTCGTGCTCTACGTGCCGGCCCGGCTGACGGCGCCCGCCTTCGGTCTGGTCCTCACGCAGCACGCCGACCTGCCGGCATCGGGCGCTGTGCGGCTGGATGTCTCACTGGAGGCGCCGCGGCGGTTCGCGCTGCGCCTGCGGGTGCCCGCGTGGGCCTCCGCGGACATCGACGTGCGCATAGACGGCGAAAGCGTCGCCGCGGTCGCACAGGACGGATTCCTCGTGATCGACCGCGAGTGGCAGGGCGGCGAGCAGGTCGAACTGGATCTGCCGCTCGCCGTCCGGACCGAGCGCCTGCCCGACGGGTCGGCGTGGGAGTCGGTGCTCGTCGGCCCGAGCGTCATGGCGCTTCGCGGGGATTCGGTGGATGCCATCGCCGATGACTCTCCGTCGAGTCACATCGCCCGTGGCGCGCTCGCGCCGCTCGCCGGCACGCCGCTCAAGACGCCGGGGGCGCCCTCGACGCTCGAACCGGGCCCCGTCGTCGTGATCGAGACGGACCAGGGCGCCCTTCGTCTCGAGCCGTATGCGGCCCTGCACGACGTGCGGACGACGGTGTATTTCCCGCTCGCCCTGCCCGATGCGGCGGCGCGCCATGCCGCGCTCGCGGCGCGCGACGACGTCTTGCTGACGGTCGACGGGCGGACGATCGACCGCGTCGCGTTCGGCGAGCAGCAGTCCGAGGCGGATCACGGACTCGACGAGCAGGGCGGTGTCGCCGGGGCATCCGGTGCGACACGGTGGCGCGCAGGGCTCCGGCTCGACGTCCGCGTCGTCGACCCGCACTTCGACGCCGGCGAGATCCGACTGCGGTGGCAGCCGGCCCCTCCGGGGCATCCGTTCCGCATCGAGGTCGACGGCGTCGAGGCCGGTCGCGTCGACGATGTCACGGCCGGCGAGGTGACGGTCGCGCTGGCCGCGACGGATGCCGCCTGGGGGTCCGACGCATCGCCATCATCTCGGACGACAGTCTCACCCCGCGCCTCACGGAACTGCGGGTCCTGCGCCGCCTCGGCGAGGAGCCGCCGGCCGCGACCGACTGAGCGCGAGCTGATGGCGCGGTTACGAGACTCCCATGTACGGATATTTGCCGTACACTTGGGTGCATGTCTGCCCCGTTGAAGGATGCGCGTATCGAGCTGCGAGCCACGGTCGCGCAAAAGGAGAGCATCGAGACGGCCGCCGCGATCGAGGGGCGCTCACTGTCCGATTTCTCGTTGGCCACGCTCACCGAACGCGCTGAGCTTGTCATCGCACGCGACCGCGAGGTGCGTGTGAACGCGCGAGACCTCGCCGCGTTCGTCGAGATCCTCGAACGGCCCGCACAGCCCATCGAGGGCCTACGCGAGCTCCTGACCCGTTCCCCTGTCTTCGTTGACTGAGTTCCGCACACCCAGGCCGATCGCCGCGGGAGATCCGCTCTCAGATTTCAGTTGCGGCGTCGACGCTCTCGACCAATGGCTGCGCGGCCGCGCGCGCAACAACGAGAAGAGCGGAGCGTCGCGAACGTTCGTGTCCGTCACGGAGATCGGTGCCGTCGCGGGCTACTACTGCCTGTCCTCGAGTTCCCTCTCCGAACAGGACGCGCCCACCACGCTCGGCCGCCATCAGCCCGACCCGATACCCGTCGTCCTGCTCGGCCGACTCGCCGTCGACACCCGCTACTCGAACATCGGTCTCGGCCGATCCCTCCTCCAACACGCCACCGCCCGCGCGATCGCCGCCGCCGAAACCATCGGGATCCGCGCGATCCTCGTCCACGCGCTCACCGAAGACGTCGTGCCCTTCTACGAACGCTTCGGCTTCACACGATTCCCCGGCACCAACCACACGCTCTACCTCCTCACCGCCGACGCCCGGGCAACACTCCAAGCGCCCTGACGCGAGCGCGAGCCGCGGTTACGAGACCACGACCGGCTGGAACTCGACCGGCGCGGGGCACGCGCCGTTCGAGCGGGACGTGTACGGAATCTCGAACCACTCGTCGCGCACGGTGGTGCCCGCGGCGTCGAGGACGGCGATGCGGATGCCGGCACCCGGGTCGACGCCGATGGTGTCCTTCGGCGCGAAAGGCGGTTCGGGCGGAACCTCCCACCTGCCGCGAGCGGTGGATTCGAGGGCGATCGGCTGACAGCCCTCGCCGAGACAGGCGGCCACGGTTCCGGCGCCCACGACGGTGGGATCGATCTGCACGATCACCGGGTCGGTGTAGACGAAGCCGATCGCCGGGCAGGCGACCGGCTGCGAGGCGCATCCCGTGAGCGCGATGGACGCAGCCAGGACCGCGAGGGCGGGCAAGCGACGCGTTCGCATGCCAGTGAACCTAGCAGCGGCGTCCGTGGCGAGTCCCGGAGAGGGGTCCGCGGCGGGTCGGGCGGGCGCCGCTGCCCCTCCTTCCGCCCGGTAGGCTGTTCGCGTGGCTGAAGCCCCACCGAACCCCTATTCCGAAGCCGGCGTCGACACCGCGGCGGGAGATCTCGCCGTCGAACTGATGAAGTCGGCCGTTCGTCGCACCCACGGGCCGGAGGTCCTCGGCGGCGTCGGCGGGTTCGCGGGCCTCTTCGACGCGAGTGCCCTCCTGTCCTACACGAAGCCGCTGCTCGCCTCGAGCACCGACGGCGTGGGCACGAAGGTCGCGATCGCGCAGGCGATCGACAAGCACGACACGATCGGTCAGGACCTCGTCGGCATGGTCGTCGACGACATCGTCGTGGTCGGCGCGAAGCCCCTCTTCATGACCGACTACATCGCGTGCGGCAAGGTCTTCCCGGAGCGCATCGCCGACATCGTCCGCGGCATCGCGCTCGGGTGCGAGCAGACCGGCACGGCGCTCGTCGGCGGCGAGACGGCCGAGCATCCGGGCCTTCTCGGCGTGAACGACTACGACGTCGCGGGAGCGGCGACGGGCGTCGTCGAGGCGGGATCCGTGCTCGGCGCCGAGCGCGTGCGCACGGGCGATGTCGTCCTCGCCCTGGCATCCAGCGGCCCGCACTCCAACGGCTACTCGCTCATCCGACACATCGTCAGCCGGAACGGCATCACCTACGGGGCGGATGCCGCGGACTTCGGTCGCACGTGGGGCGAGGAGCTCCTCGAGCCCACACGCCTGTACACGCTGCCGCTCCTGCGCCTGCTCGAGAAGGTGCCCGGTGCCGTCCACTCGTTGAGCCACGTCACGGGCGGGGGCATCGCCGCGAACCTCGCGCGCGTGCTGCCGGTCGGGTCGTGGGTCGAGGTCGACCGCTCGACGTGGTCGCCGTCGCCGGTGTTCCGCGTGCTCGCCGATCTCGGCGGGCTCGACCTCGAGAGCACGGAGGGCACCTGGAACCTCGGCATCGGCTTCCTCGCCGTCGTCGCCGCGGACCAGGCGGATGCCGCGATCGCCGCCCTCGCCTCCGAGGGCATCGCCACGTGGCAGGTCGGCACGGTCCACGACGGAGCGCTGCCGAGCGATGACCACGGACACTTCGAGCAGGGCGCGAAGGGTGTCGACGGAGGCGCCGTGCGTCTTGTCGGCGCCTACGCAGAAACGGACTGAGCAACACCAATGTGCGGAATCGTGGGCGTCGTCGGTCAGGCGAACGTCAACCAGGAGATCTACGACTCCCTGCTCCTGCTGCAGCACCGCGGCCAGGATTCGACCGGCATCGCGACCGCGGAGCCGAACGGCGTCTTCCACCTGTTCAAGGCCAAGGGACAGGTGCGCGAGGCGTTCCGCACGCGCGACATGCGGGCCCTGCTCGGCACGATCGGGCTCGGGCACGTGCGCTACGCGACGAAGGGCACCGCCTCGAGCGAAGAAGAGGCGCAGCCGTTCTACGTCAACGCGCCCTACGGGATCGTGCTCGTGCACAACGGCAACCTCACCAACACGCGGGAGCTCACGCAGGAGCTCTTCCACACCGATCGCCGGCACCTGAACACGAGCTCCGACACCGAGCTGCTCGTCAACGTCCTCGCGAACGAGCTGCAGGCATCCATCTCGGGTCTCGATCTCGACCCCGCACAGATCTTCCAGGCCGTGACGCGCGTCCACGAGCGGGTCGAAGGGTCCTACGCGGCCATCGCCCTGATCGCGGGCTACGGGCTGCTGGCCTTCCGCGATCCCTTCGGCATCCGCCCGCTCATCCTCGGCACGCGCCGCACCGAGGACGGACGCTACGAGTGGGTCGTCACCTCCGAGTCGCTCGTGCTCGAGAACGGCGGCTTCGAGGTCGTGCGCGACGTCGAGCCCGGGGAGGCCGTGTTCATCGACCTCGAGGGCAGGCTGCACACGCAGCAGTGCGCGGCCGACCCGAAGCTCATCCCCTGCTCGTTCGAGTACGTGTACCTCGCCCGGCCCGACTCGGTGATGAACGGGATCTCCGTCTACGAGGCGCGGCTGCGGATGGGTGACCGCCTCGCGGACACGATCGCGAAGTACACGCCGAAGGGCACGATCGACGTCGTCATGCCGATCCCGGATTCGTCGCGCCCCGCCGCGATGCAGGTCGCGCGCAAGCTCGGCATCGAATACCGCGAGGGCTTCTACAAGAACCGCTACATCGGGCGCACGTTCATCATGCCGGGACAGGCGGTGCGCAAGAAGAGCGTCCGCCAGAAGCTCAACGCCATGTCGAGCGAGTTCAAGGGCAAGAACGTGCTCCTGATCGACGACTCGATCGTGCGCGGGACGACCTCCAAGGAGATCATCCAGATGGCGCGGGATGCCGGTGCCAAGAGCGTCACGTTCGCGTCGGCGGCGCCGCCCGTGCGCTACCCGCACGTGTACGGCATCAACATGCCCTCGCGCCACGAGCTCGTCGCCCACGGCCGGACGATCCCCGAGATCGCCGAGGAGCTCGGCGCGGACTACATGGTCTACCAGGAGATCGACGACCTGAAGGCCGCGATCCTCGAGGGCGCGCCCGACGTCGAAGACCTCGACATGAGCTGCTTCGACGGCCGCTACATCACCGGGACGGTCACCGACGAATACCTCGCCTGGGTCGAGGGCACGCAGGAGAGCTGACCGGCCCCCACACCCCGGGGCGGGCCTAGGCTGGATCGAGTGACAGACCTCCCACCCCGCTCACTGTGGCGGGGGAGGGCGCTCGCGCTCCTCGGCATCGTGCTGACGGCGTTCTCGCTCCGGTCGGCGGTGGCGTCCCTCTCGCCGATCCTCGCCGAGGTGAATGCCGAGTTCACCGTGCCGACCGCGGTCGTCGGGCTCATCGGGGCCGCACCGCCCGTCTGCTTCGCGGTCTTCGGCATCGTGACGCCGGCGCTGGAGCGGCGCTTCGGCCTGGAACGGCTCGCGGCGGCATCCATGCTCGTCGCGACGGCCGCGATGGTCTGGCGCGCCCTCGCGAGCGACGCGATCGTCCTGCTGATCGCGACGACCGTGCTGTTCGCCGCCGTGGGGGTCGGCAACGTCGTGCTGCCGCCCCTCATCAAGAAGTACTTCCCCGACCGCACCGGCGGGATGACGGCGCTCTACTCGTCACTGCTCGCGGTGGCGGCATTCGTGCCGCCGCTCGTCGCCGTGCCGGTCGCGGATGCCTCGGGCTGGCGCTTCTCGCTGGGTCTGTGGTCGGTGTTCGCGGCGGCGGCGATCGTGCCGTGGATCGTGCAGCTCGCCCGCGACGCCCGTGCGGCGACGCGCGACGAACCGAGGATCGACGTCGACGAGCCGACGCCGCGCGTGCTCGGGCGGCTGACGCGGATCCCGCTCGCGTGGGCGCTGGCCGTGAGCTTCGCGATCTCCTCGGCGAGCGTGTACGTGTGCTTCGCGTGGCTGCCGGTCGTGCTCGTCGACATCGCCCACGTCGACCACGCGACGGCGGGCGCACTGCTGTCGCTGTTCGGCGCGATGGGCCTGCCGTGGTCGATCCTCGTGCCGATCGCGATCGTCCGCTGGAATCGCACCGGTCTCGTCTACGGTGTCGCACTCGTGGCCGGGATGGCCGGAGTCCTCGGGCTCGTCCTCGCCCCGACCGCCGCGACCGTGCTCTGGGTCGTGCTGCTCGGCATCCCCCAGGGGCTCTTCCCGGGCGTGCTCGTGATGATCCAGCGCCGTTCGCGCACCCATGAGGGCGCCGTCGCGCTGTCGAGCTTCACGCAGAGCCTCGGCTACGCGATCGCGGCGCTGTTCCCGCTCGCGTTCGCGATCCTGCACGAGGCGACGGGCGGCTGGCAGGTGCCGCTGCTCGTCCTGGGTGCGCTGTTCCTGTTCACCGTGCCGGCCGGGTACGTCGTGACGCACACGAGCACCATCGAAGGCGAGTGGGAGAAGCGCACCGCACGGCGGTGGTGACGCGGCCGCCGGTCAGGCGGTGGCGAGCTTGCTGTCGTCCTCGTCCTCGTCGTCGTACTGATCGGCCCACTTGTCGACGTACGGGTCGTCCTCGTGGTGACCGAGCTCCTTCTCGAGCGCGCCGAAGTTCACGTTGTACGTGTCGTACTTCAGTTCACGGGCGATCTTGGTGTGCTTCGCCTTCTGACGGCCACGCCCCATGCGAGACCCCCTCATTTCTGACGTCCTGGGGAGTGCGGCTGCTTTCGCACGTACCCATTGCATCCGGTGCATTCGCGATGCATTCACGATCCGGCGTCGAGCCGGGAAGAGTAGCATTCAGGATAACACGGGGCCCTGCGACCCTCGCGGTTATCGGGTCCGACCGTGCCGTCGAACGGAGGATGCCATGGCGCAAACCGAGTCGCGCGATGTCCCGGCCCACGCGGTGATCGTGGGGGTCATTCCCGGTCAGCCGGCACGCGTCCTGCGGGAAGCGGCCCGTTACGCGCGACTGCTCTCCTCGCCGCTGATCGTGGCGCACGTGGATGTCACGCGCTTCGTCACCTATGAGGACCCCGACGGCTACGTCCACTCGGCGCCGATCGATCTCGACATCGCCTCGGGAGAGACCCAACTGCGTGAGGTGACCGAAGCCGCGACGGCGGAGTTCGGGGCATCCGGCACCGACGGCCTGGACTGGTCGGTGTATCAACTC
This sequence comes from Microbacteriaceae bacterium PS02067, assembly GCA_029960085.1. GTDB lineage: Bacteria > Actinomycetota > Actinomycetes > Actinomycetales > Microbacteriaceae > Microbacterium. The sequence continues at coordinate 33,624 of JASCPG010000031.1, forward strand.
GTCGGAGATCCGGCGCTTGCGATCAAGCATCTCGGAGAGCAGTCCCAGGCCCGCCTCATCGTGGTCGGTACGCGGCGCCGCGGCTTCGGCGAGTCCATCCGTGAATTCTTCACGGGGTCGGTCGCCGCGCGGCTCGCGCACCGTCAGTCGAGGCCCATCCTCGTGGTTCCCCTCGAGCAGCCCGTCGCCGACGACGAGGAGCTCTGGCCCCAGGGGTGAGGCGCGGGCTCCCCGCCGCGGGTGACGGCGACACTCAGCCGCGGAGCGACCGGATGAGCGAGCGGGATGCCTCGTCGAGGGCGCGGGCCAGATCGTCGACGACGGATGCCGCGACTGCGCCGCCGTGCGCGACATGGGTGCGCAGATCGGCCCGGACGTTCGCGCGGAACTCCGCGACGAGGCTCTCGGCCCGCCGCACCTGCTCACGTGATTCGCTCCGCGAGGCATCCTCGGTGGCTGCCCCGGACTCGGAGCGCCGCTGCGCGGCATCCTGATCGGCACGCGCGGCGGAGGCGAGGTCGGCGCGGAGGCTCTTCATCGCCTCGCGCACGCTCCCGCGCACCTCATCGGCGATGAGGCGCACGCTGTCGGCCAGTCCTGCCTCGATGCCCGCCAGGTCACCGGCACGTGCGGCCACTTCGGCGCGCCCCGCGTCGGTGATCTCGTAGACGGTCTTGCGCCCGTCGACGGTCTTGGTGACAAGCCCCTCCTCCTCGAGCTTCGCGAGGCGGGGATAGATGGTGCCGGCGCTCGGCGTGTAGGTGCCGCCGGTGCGGTCCGACAGGGCCTGCATGAGGTCGTAGCCGTGTCGCGGCGACTCGTCGAGGAGGCTCAGCAGATACAGGCGCAGATCGCCGTGCGAGAAGACGGGGGCCATGTCAGAACCCCTCGACCGGCTGCGCGGGCTCGGTGGGTTCGGTGGGTTCGGCGGCCTCGACCGGGTCCGTCGTCGCGCGACGCAACACCGTGACCGCGCCCGACACGGAGTTCGCGCGCACGTCTGCGAAGCTGCCACTGAGCTCGCCCACGGAGTCGGTCCAGTTGGTGGGGCCCGATCCGGAGCGCTTGGTGCCGTCGACGGTCACGCGACCGCTCACCGTGCGGAGCACGTAGTTCGCGGCGTGGCCTTCGTCGAGTCGCACGGTGGTGTCGCCCGAGACCGTGTTGACGCCGACGGAGTCCACCCGGCCGGTCGAGTCGATGAGGACGTCTCCCGACACGGTGTCGGCGGTCGCCTTGCGGATCGCGCCGGTCGCGGCGATCTCGCCCGAGACGGAGTTCGCGCTGAGGGTGCCGTCGAGGGAGCGGATCTGCACGTCGCCCGAGACGGCGTTGACGGTCAGGTCGCCCGTGAGCCCGTCGACGATGATGTCGCCGGACACCGTGTTCAGGCGTGCGCCCGATGCGAGGCCCGACACGAGGGCGCTCGCCGAGACGACGCCGAGGGTCAGTGCGATGCCGCGGGGGACCGCGACGGAGATCTCGGCCTTCGGGCCGCCGGAGCCGAAGTTCCGGAACGACTCGAGGAAGTTGTCCCAGCGCAGTTGTGCGTGGTCGATCTCGACGACATCGCCGGATGCCTCGATGCGGAGGTCCTTGATCGTGACGCTGTGCACTTCGATGCGCACTCCCGGCTCGTCGTGCGCCACGACGTCGATCTGGCCGCCGACGAGGCCGACCTTGAGCTTGCGGATGTCTTCGAGGTCGATCACCCGGGTCTCGCCCGGCTTGATGAGCCACTTCTCGAGAGTCATGGTGGGTCTCCTGTATGGTCTGTTCCGCGAATCGAGATATATCGCGTTGAGGTGAGAATGACACGATATATCTCGAGTTTGTCAAGCGTCGTCATCGCCGCGGCAAACTCCCGGTTGACCTTGACGCAACGTCAACTTCTAGCGTGGGTGTCATGAACGATTGGTCGATCAGCGAGGTCGCGAAGCTCGCGGGCACGACGAGCCGCGCACTGCGGCACTACGGCGCGGTGGGGCTGCTGCCGGCATCCCGCATCGGCGCGGGCGGCTACCGCCACTACGACGCCGACGCGCTCGTCCGGCTGCAGCGGATCCTGCTGCTGCGCGAACTCGGACTCTCGCTCCCGCAGATCGGGGAGATCCTCGAGCGGCCCACCGCTGCGGAGGCCTCCCTGGCCCACCACCTCGAGTGGTTGAGCGGCGAGCGAGAGCGGATCGACCGTCAGATCGCCGCCGTGCGATCGACCATCACGGCACTGGAGAAAGGAGAAGAGCCCATGGCGGAAGACATGTTCGACGGGTTCGACCATGCGAAGTACAAGGACGAGGTCATCGAGAGGTGGGGCGAGAAGGCGTACGCCGAGTCCGACCGCTGGTGGACGGGACTGGACGATGCGGAGCGCGGCGACTGGAAAGAGCAGACCGCGGCACTCGGTGCCGCCTGGCAGGATGCCGCTGAGCGTGGCATCCCCGCGGATGGTGCGGAGGCGCAGGCGCTCGCCGCCCGACATATCGCTTGGTTGCGGGGAGTTCCCGGAACGCCCGCGTCGACGAAGGGCGGCAACCTCGCCGGCTACCTCCGGGGTCTCGGCGAGATGTACGTGGCCGACCCGCGATTCGCCGCCAACTACGGCGGGACAGACGGGGCGGTGTTCGTCCGCGACGCACTCGGTGTCTTCGCCGACCGCCTCTGACGCGGCGGGTTCCACCGACCCTCGCGGTGCCCGCCCGACATCGCCGGGCGGGCACCGCGGCCGCTCCTAGGGCCTGCCGCCGCGGCCGGCCCGCAGGAGGAAC
>JASCPG010000032.1 GCA_029960085.1 Microbacteriaceae bacterium PS02067
GGTCTCGGCCGATGTGGCCGAGACCCCGCTTCTGTGCGTCGGGAGGGGGTTACGCCTCGCTCATGACGTTGACTTCCTGCTGACCGCGAGCCGCGAGTGCCGCGGCACGGGCTGCGATGCGACGGGCCTGCTCGGCCTGGCCGGCGTCGAGCGTCTCCTGGTCGACGGGGAACGACTCGACGCGGTTCACACCGTGGTACTTCTCGATGTAGGCGTCGAGCTCGGGGCCGGATTCCCACGACGTGATGAGGCAGTAGCGCGGCTCGGTGCCGTAGTGGGCGGCCGCGTGCCACAGGCGCTGCGTGTCGATGACGAGCTGCGCGCCGGCGGGGAGGGCGATGCGCGTCTCCTCGCTCGGGTCGGTACGGTTCTCGCGCAGCACGAAGTAGCTGTTGGTGTCGTTGGTCAGGTTGAAGAACGACCGCACGACCCAGCCGGTGCCGTCAGGGTTCAGACGGTTGTTGTCGTCCTGGTGGAGGTTGTAGAGGCAGTCCGCGTACGTGTTCGGCTGCAGTTCGATGATGCGGCACCGGCCGACGTTCGAGCCGGGCTCGAGCGCGCGCTCGGTGAGGGTCGGCGCGATCGCCGTCTGCGCCGGGATCCAGACGCCGTCCTTGTCGGTGCGCGGCGGCTTGTGGTTCCAGAAGCCGTTGCACTCGATCTCGCCCTTGGCCGAGGCCAGCGGCGCGAATCGGGTGTCGCCGGAGGACTTCCAGTCGACGTACTCGATGTCGAGCCATTCCTTGGGGTCGATCGGCTTGTTGTACATGTCGAGGACGACGTAGCCGGTCTCCTCGAGCGCTGCGCTCTTGATGTATGCCATGACGGATCATGCCCTTTCTGTCGGACAAGCGAAGTTTTTACAGGCCCGACTGAGGCAAGCCTACCTAGGCGATCCGCACGCACGAATAGACTTCTCGGAGGTTTGCGAGGAGCGTTTCCCGACAATGAGCACCCCCACGAATGTCCCCGCCGCGAACGTGCAGGCAACCGCCGTCAACACGATCGCCTGGCTCTCGGCATCCGACACGACGATCGTCGTCCCCGTCTATCAGCGCCAGTATCGCTGGGACATCGGCGGCTGCGAACAGCTGCTGAGCGACATCCGGGCGGTGTCAGGGGCGGATGCCACCGACACCCACTTCATCGGCTCGATCCTCTCGACGGCCGCCGATGGCGACGCGGGTGACGAGCACCTCGTCCTCATCGACGGGCAGCAGCGCATCACGACCCTGATGCTCCTCATCGCGGCCCTCCACCACACGCTGCGTGAGGACGACCCCGCCCTCGCCGCCGATCTCGAGCGTGTGCTCGTGCGTCAGGACGACCCGTCGCGCACGAAGCTGCGCCCGCACCGCGCGTGGGCCAACGTCTTCGAGTCCGTGGTGCTCGACCGCCGCTCCCCCGCAGACGCGACCCGGGCCTCGCGCTTCGACGACAACTACGCGTTCTTCCGCAGTCAGATCCGGCCCGACGAGGCATCCGCCATCTGGCACGGCCTCACGAAGCTCGAGCACGTCTCGATCACGCTGGGGCCGGCCGCGAACGCCCAGCAGACGTTCGAAAGCCTGAACTCGACCGGCGAGCCGCTGCGCGATCACGAGCTGATCCACAACTACGTGCTGATGGGGTTGTCCCATGCTCAGCAGAGCGAGATCGAAGCGGACTACTGGGTGCCGATCGAGCAGGCCACGGGTGAGCAGATCGGCTCGTTCTGGCGCCACTATCTCGTGATGCTGACGGGCCGTGAGGTCACCGTCACCGGAGAGCGCGGCGTCTACGACGCGTTCCGGCACGAGTTCCCGCGGCTCGGTTTCGAGACGCTGCGGGAGCACGCCGCACGCTGGCGGGAGTTCGCGGAGATCTACGGCACGATCCTCGACCCCTCGACCGCATCCGACACGGAGATCGGCCGCCAGTTGGCCTACCTCGCGACCTTCGGCCGCGGCACGTCTCCGCTCGTCATGCGGCTGCTCCGCGATCACGCGCACGGCGACCTCGGGCTCGATGAGCTGCTGGCCTCGCTCGAGCAGCTGCAGTCGCTGCTGCTGCGCCGCAAGATCGTCGGGATCTCCACGGACCGCCTCGTCGCGCGCCTGTGCCGTGCGGCCGATCTCGGGCGCGACGAACTGGTCCACGCGATCGCGCGCATCACCCCGTCGGACGAACGCACGCGCGTGGGGCTCAAGTACGGTGATCTGCCCCATGCGCACTACGTCCTCGGACGTCTCGCCGGCACGAACGGGCCGGACGGACTCGACCTCGAGCACGTCGTGCCGCTCGCCCCGTCGGACGACTGGTCGCCGGACGGCTCCCGCCGCTGGGCGGATCTCGCCGACGACGAGCAGAACAGCTTCCGCGCGCTCGCGCAGACTCTCGGGAACCTTACGCTGCTGGAGGAACCTCTCGCCGAGCGCGCGTTCGGCGCCTCGTTCCCCGAGAAGCGTCCCGTGTACGCGTCGAGCGACGTCGTGCTCACCCGTGAGATCGCGGATGCCTCGACGGTGTGGAGCACCGCGGCGATCGCCGCGCGCACCGAGCACCTCACGGACGTGTTCGTCCGCGTGTGGGAACGCCCGGCGGTCGTCAGCATCGACGATGACAACCTGACGCCCGTCCTCGACGCGAAGAAGCGCCGCGGCTGGCCGCGTGGCTGGCAGCGCGAGTTCGACTACGTCGAGTTCCGCGGCGAGCACTGGGAAGTGAAGGACATCCGCTACCTCTTCAACCGCATCTTCACCCGGTTGTGGGCGGAGTCCCCCGAATCGCGCCAGGCCGTCATCGACTTCAGCGCGCGCCGCGGCGGCCCCGTCTACCCCGCGATGGCCTGGAACGGGCAGTGGGACGAGATCGCGGAGGGTCGCTACCTCTACATGGGCTGGGACTCGCGCTACATGCTCTCCGCAGTCCAGGGCGTTCTCGAGGAGGCGGGCTGGGCGAGCGAGGTGTTCGTCAAGTACTCCTACATCGGCGACGCGATGCGCTGACGCGCGGTTGACCCTCACGACACGGGCGCAGAAGACTGAGGGTATGTCGTCTCGCACCAGATCCGCCGCCGCCCGACCCGTCGATCGCGGTGCCGCGCGGCGCTGGCGCGGGGTACGACGCCAGATCGACGCGCTCGACATCTCCGTGTTCGAAGCCGTCGCGAACACGAAGAGCCCCCTGCTGGATGCCACGATGCCGCCGCTCACGCGCGCGGCCGACAAGTCGGTGCTGTGGATCGGCGTCGCCGGCCTCCTCGCACTGACGGGCCGGCCGCGCGCACGCCGCGGTGCCGCGCGCGGGCTCGTCTCGATCGCGATCACGAGCCTCATCGCGAACCAGGTCTCCAAGCGGCTGCATCGCCGCCCCCGTCCATCCATCGCACAGGTGCCTGCGCAGCGACTCGCGCACCGCATCCCGACGTCGACGTCGTTCCCGAGTGGCCATTCGGCCAGCGCCATGGCGTTCGCCGCGGGCATCGCCGCGGAGTGGCCCGCCCTGTCGGTGCCGCTTCGTGCGCTGGCCGGCCTCGTCGGATTCTCCCGCGTCGCGACCGGCGCGCACTACCCCAGCGACGTGGCGGCGGGCTTCGCCCTCGGCGAGACGGTCGCGTGGCTCACGACCCGCCTCGTCCCGGCGGCGCGGATCGATCCGATCGAGGACCATCTGACCGTTCGCGCCGGCGACCCGCACCGCGACGGCGAGGGCATCACCCTCGTGATCAACCCGCGCTCCGGATCCGGGCGGGCGGGGAAGATCCTCCCCGACGTGCGGCGCGCGTTCCCGCGGATGCGGATCGTCGAGCTCGGCGGGCCGAGCACGGGTGACTACGGCGCGGCCATCGACGAGGCGGCCGCCTCGAGCCGTGTCCTGGCGGTCGCGGGCGGGGACGGCACCGTGCAGCGCGCCGCGTCGGCGGCGATGCACGCAGGCATCCCCCTCGCCGTCTTCCCCGCGGGGACGTTCAACCACTTCGCCAAGGATCTCGGCATGTTCCCCCTGCGGACGGCGATCGACGCCATCCGTGCGGGCACCGTGGCAAAGGTCGACCTCGGCGAGGTGAACGGCGCGGTGTTCGTGAACACCGCGTCGATCGGTGCCTACACCGACTTCGTGTCGATCCGGGAGAAGTACGAGCGCAAGATCGGCAAGCCCCTCGCCGCTGTCGTCGCGGCCATCCGCACTCTCGGCGTCGCAAAAGCCGTGCGGGTGCGCGTGGACGACCTCGACGGCGAGAAGCGGGATGCCCGGTTCAGCCTCTTGTTCATCGGCAACGGGCGCTACGAGCCGCGCGGATTCGCGCCGGTGCATCGCGCGACGCTCGACGACGGCAAGCTCGACCTGCGTGTGCTGGGCGTGACCCGCATCGGGTCGCGGCTGCGCGTGTTCGTCGACATGCTCACGGGTCGCATCGCCGACAACCGCCGCTACCAGCAGTACTCGGATGCCGAGTACGACCTGGAGCTTCCCGACGGCCCCTACCGGATCGCCCGCGACGGCGAACTCGGCGAGGAGATCAGTCGGCTGTCGGCGCGTGTCCTGCCGCGCGCACTCACCGTGATCGTGCCGGCGCGCGGGAGGAAGGACTGACCCTCCGAGCCGCAGACCGGACGACGATCCACACGACTGCGGTCCACGCGATGCCGAGAGCGACGCCCGCGACGACGTCGCTGAGATAGTGCACCGCCAGGAAGACGCGCGCAGCACCCACCGTGACGACAGCGCCGCCGGCGACCACGCGCATGACCCGCTCGCCGGCCGTCGACGGGCGTCCGTGGACCAGGGTGAGGACGACGCTCGCGGCGACCGCGGCACCGAACGCGTGGGATGACGGGAACGACGTCTGCGCGGCGGCGACGAGCGCCGCGCTCGGGCGCGGCCGCTCCACGACCGCCTTGATCAGCACGGGGACGAATCCGCCGAGGAGCACCGCGGTGAGGACGAAGACGACTGACGGGACGTCGACCGGAGCGCGCCTCCCCCGCCGCGCCCGATGGAGGAGGATGCCGACGAGCCACAGCACCGCCGCGATCCGGAACACCCACGGAGCGAGCACGGTCGAGACGAGGGCCCACAGCGGCGTCCACCACATTCGACGGTGCCCGGCACCTGCCGACCACGTGGCGAGGTCGTGGTCGAGGGAGGCGAGCGGCGGCCAACCCGTCACGACGAGCGCGAGGATGAGCGCGAAGACCGCGGATGCCGCGGCGCCGACGGCGACGGCTGTACGGACAGCGGTCCCGGGCGCCGTGGCATCCGGCGGCGCCGTCCCGTTCCACGTGGCCATGCCCCATTGTGTCCTGCCGACGACGCTCGGCCGCCCCTTGGTGGAACGATCAGTTCGCGGGGAACGGCACCCCGATGAGCTCCTGCGTGACATCCCACATTCGGCGCGCGTCCTCCAGGCTGCGCAGGCGCGGGTAGAGCTTCTGCTCCGCCGGACGCCCTCCGAGACCGCGGATACCCGACGGTCCGTAGAACCGCCCACCCGCGTCGCCGGGTGACGTCGCCGCCATCAGCGCGGGAAGTCCCGCGCTGTCGGCCGTCCCCATGACGCCCAGGCGGGAAAGCGCCGAGATCAGTCTCCGCGAGGCGACGGCCTCGTCGCGTCCGATCTCGGGGCGGGCGGCGAGCAGATTGGTGGGCGCGACACCGGGGTGGGACAGGTCGGCGGTGATGCCCCATCCCGCCTGCGTGCTGCGCCGGACGAGCTCGAGACCGAACAGGCCGTAGGCGATCTTCGACTGCGAGTACGCGCCCATGCTGTCGTACGAGCGCTCCCAGTTGAGGTCGTCCCAGTTCACGGCGCCCTGGTTCGCCGCGATGCTCAACTGCAGCGTCACGCGTGCACGCCCGGCCTGGAGGAGCGGCATGAGGTGGGCGATGAGTGCGGCGTGGCCGAGGTGGTTCGTCCCGAACTGCAGCTCGAACCCGTCGGCGGTCGTCTGCCGGGTGGGCGGATGCATGACGCCGGCGTTACCGATGAAGATGTGGATCGGGTCGCCCTCGGCGCGCAGTGTCTCGCCCAGCGCGGCCACCGAATCGAGAGACGACAGTTCGAGTGAGCGCAGCGACACCGACCCTGCCGCGGTGTGCTCGCGGATGGTCGCGATCGCCGCCTCCCCCTTGCGCGGGTTGCGGACGGGCAGGATCAGCTCGGCCCCCGCTGCGCCGAGGCGCGTGGCGATCCGGAGGCCCATGCCGTCGCTTGCCGCCGGTGAGGACGACGCGCTTGCCGGTGAGGTCGGGCAGGGTGATGTCGATCGGTGTGCGTGTCATGATCGGGCGTACTCCTTCGATGTGTCGTGGGGTCGCACACCAGCCTCGGTCATGGTCGTCATGGCATCCACGGCCTGTCGATCCGTGGATCAGCGGTCAGCCGCGTGATGCTGCCCGCGCAGAGGCGGATCGGCGGGTCCTGGCTCGGATCCTCTGCCCCGGATAGAAAGGACGGAGGCGAAGGGGAGGACGCGCACGGAGATCGATCGCACGGGGCTGGCTGAGTTCCTGCGTCACCGACGCGAGGCCTTGCAGCCGGAGGATGTCGGACTCCCCCGCGGCCAGCGTCGCCGCACCGACGGGCTGCGACGTGAGGAAGTCGCGGCACTGTGCCACATGTCGACTGACTACTACGCACGACTCGAACGCGCACGAGGTCCGCAGCCGTCCGAACAGATGATCACCTCCATCGCACAGGGACTGCACCTCGATCATCGTGAGCGCGATCACCTGTTCCGGCTGGCGGGCCACACTCCTCCCCCCTCGGGGAAGCGCCGACGACCAGCACATCGCTCCTGGCCTGCTGCGGATCCTGGATCGGCTCGACGACACCCCGGCGGAGATCGTCACCGAGCTCGGCGAGACGCTGCGCCAGACCCGTATGGGCGTCGCGCTCACGGGCGACCTCACGCAGCACCACGGGCCGGCCCGCAGTCTCGGCTACCGCTGGTTGACCGATCCCGACACCCGGGCGCGCTATGCGCCGGAGGACCATGACCAGCTGTCCCGTCTGTATGTGTGGGGGCTGCGCGAGATCGCGACCAAGCGCGGTCCGCACTCCCGCGCCGCTCACGTCGTCGAAGGACCTCCTCGCCCGCAGCGACGAGTTCGCCGCACTCTGGGACCGGCACGAGATCGGGCTCCGCCCGGCGGGCGGCAAGCGGCTCATCCATCCGGAGGTCGGACTCCTCGACCTCGAATGCCAGACGCTCCGCGACCCGGAGCAGTCCCACCTGCTGCTCGTCTACACCGCGACGCCCGGCAGCGAGACCTACGACAAGCTGCAACTGCTGTCGGTGATCGCGGCGTCTGCGCGCTGAGTCGCGCGCCCTCCCCGCCGGCATCCGGCTCGCGTCGAGCCGGGCTTCCCGGAGCGTTCCCTTGTCCCCGGGATATCGGGAACACCACGGTGAGAGGCGAGAAGACACCGCACCGACTCCAGGAGGCATCCGATGCCCACCGTCGCCGTCACCACCGTTCCCTCTCTCGCCTCCCGCGCTGGCGGGTGGCTGCTCGCTCTCTCGTTGCCGGCCTACGTCCTCGTCCCCATCACGGGCGTCGTCGCGTTCTCCCGCGCCGGAGTCGGCGCCTTCGCCGACATCACGAAGGACCAGATGGCCTCTCTCGGCGGAGGGTGGACAGTCGCTGTCCTGACCGTGTATCTGGCCCTGCTCGTCGGCAATGCGGGACTCATCCTCGTCGCGCTCCAGCTGCGCCGATCCGCCGCCGCGCCTTGGCCGCTGCTCGCGGCGGCGACGGCCGTGGTCGCCGTGGCCGCCGGCGCGGTGGATGCCGCGTTGCGCATCGTCGCCGAAGGGTTCTCCGAAGCCACGCTCGGCGAGAACGCGCTGTTCCTGGCCGCCGAGATCGCCAGCAACGTCGCCTTCTCGGCGTCCGCATTGGCGATCGCGCTGCTCGCGCTGGCGTACTTCGCAGGCGGCGCCCATCGCGCGACCGGCATCGTCGTCGGCTCGCTGGGCGCCGTGCTGTTCCTCATCAGTCTGCTCGCCTATGCGTTCGTTCCCCCCTTCGCCCTCGCGCTGCTGTGGGTGCCGCTCGGTATCGTCTGGCTCGTCGGACTGCGGCGCGGAGCCGGCGCAGGGATCTAGGGTGGTGCCATGACGGCGATCCGAGCCGCTCGGCCGCGGACCCCGCCGGACCGCGTGGCGCGGATCGCGCTGTCCGGCGTCCTCGCGCTGCTCCTGGCGGCGTGCGCGGCGGCGCTCGCATGGTCGGTGATCGCGTCTCGACCGACGAGCGGTGGCGATGTCCTCCGCCTCGCCGGTGACCTCATTCCTCTCGCAGCGGCATTCGTCACCGCCGCCTTCCTCGTCTGGGCGCCGAAGGTCACCTGGTTCAGCGTCTATCTGGCCGTGTCTCTCGTGCTGTATGTCATCGGAGCGACCCGCATCGACGATCTCGCCGCGGGGCTCCTGCCCGCAGCCCCCTGGTTCGGGCCGGTGTTCCTCACCGTCTCGTGCTTCGGCTTCCTCCCGGCGGCCTATCTGTTCCCCAACGGCCGGTTCGTTCCGGGATGGAGCAGGTGGCTGCTGGTCGGCTGGGTGGCCGCAGCGATGCTGGCCCTGGCCTTCCCGTGGGGCGATTATCCTCCCGTCGCGCTCGCGGTGCTGACGCTCCTCGCGGGCGGTCTTGTCGTGAGTCTGATCGTCGCGCAGGTCTACCGCTATCTCCGTGTATCGACGCAGGCAGAGCGGCAGCAGACGAAGTGGCTGCTGCTCGCCCTCGGTGCGCAAACGGTCTGGCTGATGGTCGTCATCGCGCTGCCGCCGGGGACGATCGGCCATCTGCCCGGAACGGAGGGTGCTGTCCTGGACGGCCTCCTCGTCGCGGCCGCTGCGCTCGTTACGACTGCACTGGCGGTCGCGATCGGCTTCGCGATGCTGCGCTATCGGCTCTTCGAGGTCGATCTGGTGGTCGGGCGCGCCCTCGTCTACGGCGCGATCATGGGCTTCACCGTGCTCTGCTACGTCGTGCTGGTCGGGGCGGTCGGGTTCCTGTGGCCGGCCGGGACGCCTCTCGCGCTGCCCGTGACGGCGACGCTCGTCGCGGCTCTCAGCGCCGCCACGGTCCACCGCGTCGTGCAGCGCCGGGTGAACCGGTGGCTGTACGGGCAACGCGATGAACCGGCCAGGGTGCTCGGACGCCTCGGCGACGAACTGTCCACGGCCTCCGATCTCGACGGCACCTTGGCCAGGATCGCGACCACCGTGCAGACCGCACTGCGCTTCCCCCGGGTCACTGCCGTGGCGGTGAGCGACGAATCCCTGATCGGCGAGGCGACCGCAGGCGACGCCACGGGTGGTCGCGACACCGCAACGGTGCACATCGCATTCGAAGACCAGCACGTCGGCCGGCTCGAGGTGGCGCCGCGCGCCGGAGAGCGCCTCACGCCGCGAGACCGCAGGCTCCTGGAGGAACTGGCCAGACCCGCCGGTGTCGCCATTCACGCGGCCCTCATCACCGAGGAGCTGCGGCGTTCGCAGGCATCCCTCATCGAGGCGCGGGAGCAGGAGCGCCGTCGGCTGCACCGCGACCTGCACGACGGGCTGGGACCGACGCTGTCGAGCCTGCACCAGCGGATCGACCTGGCGGCGTCCGTGATGGATGCGGACCCCGATCGCGCACGCTACCTCCTCGCGGGAGCCAAAGCCGGACTCAGCGGGGCCCTCGGCGAGCTCCGCACGCTCGTCGACTCCCTCCGTCCGGCCGCTCTCGACCGGCTGGGCCTGGTCGGAGCGATCTCGCATGCGTGGGCATCCGACGAACGCGTCGTCGTCGAGGCAGCCCCCGGCCTCCCCGCGATACCCGCGGCGATCGAGTCAGCGGCGTACCGGATCGGGATGGAGGCGATCAGCAACGCCGTGCGGCATTCGGGCGCCGCGCGATGCTCCGTGACGATCACGGGGAGCGGCGGCCTGCTCGTCATCCACGTCGCTGACGACGGTCGCGGCATGACGGCCGCGACCGCGGGAGGGGGGATGCGCACCATGCGTGAGCGCGCAACCGAGGCCGGCGGTGTCTTCGAGGTCGCGGATGCCGCGCCGGGGACGCTCATCACGGCGCGGCTTCCACTGAACGGACGAGTGGCATGACCTCGATCCGGGTGCTGCTGGCCGACGACCATCCGTTCTATCGGGAGGGCGTGCGCGCGATGCTGGCGGCGGGCGACCACGGCGTGTCGCTCGTCGCCGAGGCCGCCTCCGGAGAGGAGGCGGTCGAGCTGGCGGCGCGCGACGAACCTGATGTCATCGTGATGGATCTCACCATGCCCGGAATCGGCGGACTCGAGGCCATCCGACGGATCATCGAGCGGGCGCCGCGGATGCCTGTGCTGGTGCTGACGATGCACGATGATGACACGGTGTTCGCTGCGCTGCGTGCCGGAGCTCGAGGATATCTCCTCAAGCATGCGGGCGTCGACGAGCTCACGCGAGCGATCACGGCCGTGCACAACGGCGAAGCGATCTTCAGCCCGTCCGTCGCGCAGCGGATCTCGGCGCATTTCGCGCACGCGGGGCCCACGACGACCGGCGCGGCGGCCTTCCCGGAGCTGACGCCGCGTGAGCGCGCGGTGCTGATCCACCTGGCAGACGATCTGGACACCTCGACGATCGCTCGGCGGCTGAGACTGAGCGAGAAGACCGTCTACAACTACGTCGCGAACATCCTGACCAAGCTCCGCGTGCGCGACCGCGCGGAGGCGGCAGCTCGCGCCCGCGCTGCGGGGCTCGACGATGGCACGCTCCGCTGACAATCGACCGCCCGGCGCAGTCGTGCCACCACGCTGTTGCGCAGATCGTGCGGCTGCCGGCACCGAAGATGTCGTCCGACGTGTTCGCACGAGCAGCGTGGCCAGCACCGCCCGTACGAAACAAGAAAACCCGCGGCATTCCGCGGGTTTCTACTGCTGGGGTACCTGGACTCGAACCAAGAACAACTGAACCAGAATCAGCCGTGTTGCCAATTACACCATACCCCAAGGGAGTTCGACCGAAGTCGTACCGAGGGTCTAGCTTAGCCCACGGGACAGGGCCGGCCAAACCAGGGCGGATCGCGGGCGCGTCGCGCTCAGCGACCTCATAGCCCTCGCCGCGGCGGCGCATGGTCTTCGGGCCTAGCGTCACTGCGTGACCAGCCTCGCCGCTCCTCCGTTGTACGCGGATCCCACGACCGCCGCCACTCTGCGTGCGCCGCGCGCGCGGTGGGGCTGGAGCGTCGCGCTCCTCGCCGTGGTGGCCGCCACTCTGACCGGCTGGGGCGTCGGGGCATCCATGTCGGACTACTACGGCGCGATCGCCCTGTCGATGAGTCAGAACTGGTCGAACTTCTTCTTCGGCGCACTCGATCCGTCCGGCACGGTGACGCTCGACAAGATCCCCGGCTCGTTCTGGATCCCGGCGCTGTTCATCAAGGCCTTCGGGTTCTCGCCGTGGGCGACGGTCATCCCGAACGCGCTGGCCGCCACGGCATCCGTCGTCGTCACGGCGTTCACCGCCCGGCGCTGGGCGGGTCCGGCCGCCGGCCTCGTGGCGGGAGCCGTCGTGGCGACGACGCCCATCCTCGTCGCCGTCGCCCGCTCGAACCAGCCGGAGACGTTCTTCGTCCTCTGCCTCGCGCTGACGGCCTGGGCCGCGACGCGCGCGCTCGAACGCCCCAGCCTCGGGTGGCTGATCGCCGCGGGAGCGTTCGTCGCCGCCGGGTTCCAGACGTACATGCTCGAGTCGTGGGCGGTGTGGCCGGCACTCGCGGCGGCCTACCTCTGCACGCGGCAGTCGTGGCGACGTCGCATCACGCACGTCGCGATCGCGGGCGCGTCGAGCCTCGCCCTGTCGCTCGTGTGGATCGTGATCGTGTCGCTGATCCCGGCATCCACCCGCCCGTACATCGGCAGCACGCTGGCGAACAGCCCGTGGGAGATGGTCTTCGGTTACAACGGCCTCGGGCGGTTCGGCTCAGCGACGTCGGATGCCTCGGCCTACCATTCCTTCACTCCCCCGTTCTCGGGCGGGGCGTCGCCCTTCCGACTGCTGAACGAGGCCCTCGCCGGGCAGATCGGATGGCTGCTCCCGACCGCGATCGTCGCGATCGCGGTGCTGATCGCGCTGCGGTTCCGGCGTCCGCTGCTCGTCTTCGGCGCCGTCTGGTTCGCCACGTTCGCCGCGATGTTCTCGGTCGTCGCCGGGATGCATCAGTTCTACACGGCATCGCTGTCGATCCCGGTCGCGCTTCTCATCGGCACGGCGTTCGCGTTCGCCCGCCGTCACCGCGTGCTGTGGGCTCAGCTCGCCCTGCCGCTCACCGCCGCCACGACGGCCCTCACGATCAGCCTGAGCATCGGAGCGAGCACGTACTCCGTCCCGGCGGCGCTCGTGCAGTGCATTGTCGCGATCGGCGCCGCGCTGCTCATCCTGTGGGACGCGCGGCGCGGCGTGCGACGGACGCTCACCGCCGTCGTCGCGACCGTCGCCCTGATCCTGACGCCGGCCGTCTGGTCGGTCGTCACGGTCGGCGCGCCGAACTCGACCAATCCGGTCGCGGGCGGCGCATCGGCGAGCGCCATCGTCGGATTCTCGGCGCGCGGCCCCGCGGGTTTCGGCGGGCTTCCGGGCACGGGCGGCGCAGGGTCATTCGCCGGTCGAGGAATGCCGGGCGGTGTTGCGAACGGCGCGGGACACACGCGTGGCCAGCGACCGGGCTCCGCCGCCATGACGCGCCCGGGAGACGCGGCCGGCTCGACAGGTGCGTTCGGTGGGTTGGTGCGCGGCGGGAGCGGCGGTGGCAGCGCGGATGGCGCGACGATCTCCTGGCTGCGCGAGCACCGTGGTTCCGCGAGCTATCTGGTCGCGACGTTCGGTGCGCAGTCGGCGGCATCGCTCATCATCGATACCGGCGGTGACGCCGTCCTGCCGATCGGCGGCTTCAACGGACGTGACCCCGCTCCGACCCTCGCCGCCTTCCAGCAGCTCATCACCGACGGTTCGCTCCGCTACGTGCTCACGAGCGGCGGCAGTCCCTTCGGCGGCGGGTTCGGTGGGGCGTTCAGCGCAGCCGCCGCGACCGATACGTCCATGAGCGCACAGATCCACACCTGGGTGCTGGCGAACTGCACCGAGGTGATGGATGCCGGAGTGACCGGCGTCTACGACTGCGCGGGCTGAGTCAGCCGACCGTCTGTACGAGGGCGCCGAGTCGACGGATCGACTCGTCCTTGCCGAGCAGTTCCATCGACTCGAACAGCGGCGGCGAGACGCGGCGTCCGCTCACCGCGACGCGCAGCGGCCCGTAAGCGACGCGCGGCTTCAGGCCGAGGCCGTCGATGAGCGCGACGGAGAGGGCGTCCTGCACGGCCGCAGCGGTGAACCCCTGCTCGGGCACGAGCTCGAGGGCGCCGACCGAGGCCACGAGCACCTCACCGGCGTTCGCGGGGAGGCCCTTCAGCGCGTCGTCCTCGTACGAGACCTCGTCGCGGAAGAGGAAGCCGAGGAGCCCCGGCGCGTCGCCGAGCAGCTGCATGCGCTCCTGGACGAGCGGCGCCGCGGCATCCAGCGTCGCCTGCTGCGCGGCGGTCGGCGGGTTCTCGACGACGCCGGCGGCGTGCAGGTACGGGACGAGCCGCGCGGCGAAGTCGGATGCCTCGAGCATGCGGATGTGGTCGCCGTTGATCGACTCGGCCTTCTTCTGGTCGAAGCGGGCCGGGTTCGGGTTCACGTCGACGATGTCGAATGCCGCGACGAGCTCATCGCGGGAGAACACGTCGCGGTCGGCGGCGATCGACCAGCCGAGGAGCGAGAGGTAGTTGAGGAGCCCCTCGTGGATGAAGCCCTTGTCGCGCAGCAGGAACAGGTCGGCCTGCGGGTCGCGCTTGGAGAGCTTCTTCGTTCCGGTCTCACCGAGCACGAGCGGCATGTGCGCGAAGCGCGGCACGAATTCGGCGACGCCCGCGTCGCACAGCGCCGCATAGAGTGCGAGCTGACGTGCCGTCGACGGCATCAGGTCCTCGCCCCGGATGACGTGCGTGATGCCCATCAGCGCGTCGTCGACGGGGTTCGTGAACGTGTAGAGGGGCTGTCCACCCGCGCGCACGACGACGAAGTCGGGGAAGGAACCGGCCGGGAAGGTCACCTCGCCGCGGATGAGGTCGACGTAGGTGACGTCGTGGTCGGGCACGCGCAGGCGCCAGGCCGGCTCGCGACCCTCGGCGCGGAAGGCGGCCTTCTGCTCGTCGGTCAGGTCGCGGTCGTGGTTGTCATAGCCGAGCTGCTTGGCGCGACCGGCAGCCTCGTTGCGGGCGTCGATCTCCTCCGCGGTCGAGTACGACTCGTAGACGGCGCCGCTCGCCACGAGCTTGTCGAGCACCTCGGCGTAGATCGCGCCACGCTGCGACTGACGGTACGGCTCGTGCGGGCCGCCCTTCTCGACGCCCTCGTCCCAGTCGATCTCGAGCCATGTCAGCGCGTCGACGAGCTGCCGGTAGCTCTCCTCGCTGTCGCGGGCCGCGTCGGTGTCCTCGACGCGGAAGATGAGCTTGCCGCCCGTGTGACGCGCGTAGGCCCAGTTGTACAGGGCCGTGCGGACCATCCCGACGTGCGGAAGACCCGTCGGCGAGGGGCAGAACCGCACGCGGACATCGCTGCCGGAGGCGGTGGTGGTTCGGGGATCGATCGGTGCAGACATCCCGTCCAGTCTAGTTGCGGGGCTCAGCGCGTGCCGGTCGCGAGGACGTCCTCCAGCACACCCAGGGCGGCCGCAAGCGACGGCACGCGTTCGGCGCCCTGCGCGGTGACGACGTGGAGCCGGCGCGCTTCGGCGTGAGGGAGCGGCGCTGTCACGATGCCCGGCAGCAGTGGGAACGATTCGACGGCCATGCGTGGCAGCGTCGCGACCCCGATCCCCTGCGCGACGAGCCCCTCGACGGCGACGTAGTTGTCGGTCTCGTAGCCGATGCGGGGCTCGAAGCCCGCCCGTCCGCACAGCTCGAGCAGGTGACCGCGGCAGCGCGGGCATCCCGCGATCCACGTCTCGTCGGCGAGGTCGGCGACGTGCCTCACTTCGCCGTGCGACGACGGGAGCACGAGCATGACATCGTCGCGCCCCGCGCTGCGCACCGTGAGTCCGCGCGCGCTCGATCCATGCGGGTCGTCGCGGTCGCCGGGATAACTGAACGTGAGGGCGATATCGGCACGGTCGTCGCGCAGCATCTCGACCGCTTCGGGCGGCTCGGCTTCGACGTAGGTGAGCGAAAGCCCCGGATGCCGCGCGGCAAGTGCGGCGATGAGGCGCGGGACGACCACGGGCGACGCCGAGGGGAACGCGACGAGTCGCACGATACCGGTCCGCAGGCCCCGCAGTTCGGCGAGCTCCTCCGCGGCCGCATCGACGGCGAGGGAGATCGACGCCGCATGTCGGGCGAGCATCCGCCCGGCCTCCGTCAGGCGCACGCCGCGTCCGACCCGCTCGACGAGTGCGACGTCGAGGCGCGCCTCCAGACGACGCAGGTGCTGGCTGACGGCGGGCTGGCTGAACCCCAGACTCTCCGCCGCGCCCGTGATCGACCCGGTGTCCGCGATGGCGCGCACGATGCGCAGGCTCTGCAGGTCGAGATCACTCATCCACTCATAATCTCACGGCATGCTTCTCATCCGATACCTGTCCTAGACGCATAGATCATGCAGCGTCGATGCTGGATGCCATGACGACGGCGCTCCTCGACGACCTCACCGCGCTGCGGGCCCGGTTCGACGACACCGCCGGCTACCTTGCGGCGTGCACCGTGGGGCTCCCCGCCGCGGGAACGCGCGAGGCCATCGCCGCAGACCTTGCGGGGCGCCCCGACGTCGCCCAGTACAGCCGTGCCGTCGAGGCATCCCGCGCACATTTCGCGAAGCTCGTCGGCGTCGGCACGGACCGCGTCGCGATCGGCTCGCAGACGTCGGTGCAGGTGTCGCTCCTCGCGACCGCCGTTCCCGACGGCGCCGAGGTGCTCGTCCCCGAGGACGAGTTCTCGTCTCTTGTCCTGCCGTTCGTCCACGCCGGGCGGGGCATCCGGGTGCGGACCGCGCCGCTGGCCGACCTCGCGGACGCGGTGACCTCCGACACGGCGCTCGTCGCGTTCTCGCTCGTGCAGTCGGGCTCGGGCGAACTCGCCGACCTCGACGCGATCGTCGCCGCCGCCGCACGGGTCGGCGCGCGGACGGTGTGCGACGCGACGCAAGCCGTCGGCTGGATGCCGGTGGATGCCGGTCGGGTCGACGCCCTGCTGTGCCACGCGTACAAGTGGCTGTGCTGCCCGCGCGGTGTGGCTTTCCTCACCCTTCGCGAGGAGTTCGCCCGCACCCTCGTGCCCGTGCACGCCGGCTGGTACGCGGGCGCGGACCCGTGGACCTCGTGCTACGGCGGCGACGCCGAACTCGCCGGGTGCGCGCGCCGCTTCGACGTTTCCCCCGCGTGGCAGGCCTTCGTCGGCGCGGAGCCGGCTCTCGCCTCCTTCGCCACCGCCGACGTGACACAGATCTACGCGCATGCGACGGGGCTCGCCGCCGCCTTCCGTGCCCGACTCGGCATCGACGAGCCAGCGCTCCCGAGCGCGATCGTGACGTGGGCGGATGCCACGGGCTGCGACCTCGCGCTCCTGACCGCCGCGGGGATCGTCGCCTCGGGGCGGAACGGCCGCGCGCGGGTCGCCTTCCACGTCTTCAACGACGCCGACGATGTGGAGTGCGCCGCCGCGGCGCTCGGGCGCTGACGGCACTCCGCGTCAGGCGTCGGTCGGGCCTACCTCGCCGTGGGCTGCGGCCCATGCCGCCCGCACCGCGCCCAGCGCCGCCTCGAGATCGAGGCCTTCCGCGGCACTGACGTAGCGCCGCGCCGCACGGTGGAGTGACGGCGCGAGGGCCTGGTCCGCGACCACCCGGGTCCCCCGCGTGCGGTTGGTCTCGATCAGGCCCTCCGCCGTGAGCGCGGCGTAGGCCTTCGCGACCGTCCCGGCGGCGACCTGCAGATCGCCCGCGAGCTGGCGGATCGAGGGCAGCCGCTGGCCGCCGACCAGTTCCCCCGACCGGATGCCGTCGGCGATCTGGCGCCGGATCTGCTCGAACGGGTCGACCGAGGCCGACGGATCGAGGACGATCACGATGCCGCGCCGGAGGGGCCGATCACGACGGCGCGCCGCTGCGGGCCGACCGGCTGCCGGTACCTGAGCGCCACACTTCCCAGCGCCGCCAGCGTGAGCAGCACGATGCTCACGACCATTGATGCGAGACCGAGCACGATGAGCACGAGCGCCACGACGGTCCAGCCTGCGGGCGACGTGGGCAGCATTCCCGAGAGGATGACCTGGCCTGAGAACGCCGCCGAGCCGCCCACCGGCTGCAGGATCGCGGCGACGATGATCGCCAGCAGGATCCGCACACTTCCGCGTCGCCAGTGCGCGTCGGCATCCGCCCCCTCCTCGCGTGGCAGCGCGGGTATCGTCGCGATCCGCCGCAGCGCGAAGGCGCCCGCAACGAGGAGGACGGCGATCGCGGCCAACGCCGGCACCCCGTACGACCAGCCCGCGTACGGACCGGAGGTGCTCGAGACCGCTCCGTCCGTGAACGTGATCTCCCGGGACAGGCCGCGCTCGTCGGTACTCGACGTGAATCCGGTGAAGAGGAAGACCGCGATCGCGAACACGACGGCGCCCGTCAGGACGAGCGCGTCGGGGCGTGCGACGTAGCTTCCGAGCGAGCGCGGCGTGAGCGAGGCTTCGCGTGTCGCGTCGGCGGCGACCGCCACTGAACGCGGGGGGATCACCGCATAGAGGAGGAGTGCAACCGTGGCCGCCACGGGCGCCGCGAGCAGCAGCGGCAGTCCATACGCCTCGGGCGTCGACATGCCGAAGGAGACGAGTGCCGTGAAGACGACGATCGTCACCACGACGGCTGCGACGGCGCGGCGCCGGGCTGCTCTCAGCAGTGACACGTATTCCGGCGACGGGCGGCTCGTCTCCTGCCGACGGCCGGCGGCGACCGCCACCACGACCACGACGACGGCCGCCACGATGGCCGCCGCGTATCCGACCAGAATGATCCCGAGCATGTCGACTCTCCCTGCGTGTACCACTGCCTTGATACAAGTATGGCCCCTTGTGTATCACTAGATCAATACATGAGTTGCTCCACCCCCGCTCGTTGAGCGAGCGAAGCGAGTCGAAACGACTGTGGCGTGGCGCGTTTCGTCTCCCCGCTGCGCGGCTCGCTCAACGACCAGAGGGGGGCGATGGCGCGTTTCGACTCCCCGCTGCGCGGCTCGCTCAACGACCGGGGCGAGGTCGGTCGTTGAGCGAGCGAAGCGAGTCGAAACGTCTGTGACGTGGCACGTTTCGACTCGCCGCTGCGCGGCTCGCTCAACGACCGGGGGGTGGATGCCGCGTTTCGACTCGCCGCGGGGCGGCTCGCTCAACGACCGGTGCCGGGCGGCTCGCTCAACGACCGGCGCGGGGCGGCGGTTCCCCGGTCGTTGAGCGAGCGGAGCGAGTCGAAACGTCGGTCGCCTCGTCCCCGCGTTTCGACTCACCGCGGGGCGGCTCGCTCAACGAACGGTGGAGCGGGCGTAGGGCGAGAGGACGGTCACGGCGACGACGATGACGAGCGCCACGAGCGCGAGTCCGCCGTAACCGATCGCGCCGAGGATGAGGCCGGCGAGCACCGACCCGACCGCCGCGCTGAAGGTCATGATCGTGTCGGAGAGCCCCTGCCGGCGCGGACGCATGGCCGTGAGGGTCGACTCGGTGAGCAGCGCCGCGCCCGCGACCGTCGCCGCGCTCCAGCCTGCCCCGAGGAGGAACAGCGCGACGAGGACGGTCCACTGCGAGTCGGGAGCGACGGCGGCGAGCACGAGCGACGCCGCCAGCAGCCCCTGCCCGACGAGGATCGTCGCGATCCGCCCCGCCCGGTCCGCCAGCGCACCGAAGAGGGGCGATAGCCCGTACATCCCGAACACATGGAGTGCGATCGTCGTCCCGACGACGACCGTCACGTGCTCGGGGGCGAGGTGAGCGAGATGCACGGGGGTCATCGCCATGACGGATGCCATCACGACGTGCGATCCCGCGACGGCGAAGATGGCATACCGTGCGACGAGCGGGCGATCCGTGTCGACGATGTGCTCGCGGCGCGCTTCACCGGTCGACGTCAGCCGCTGCGCGATGAGCAGCGGGTCGGGCCGCAGCGCGACGATGTACAGGATGAACGCCGCGATCTGGGCGACGATCGAGAACGCGTAGGCGCCCGTGAGCGGCGGCATGCCGATCGCCTGCCCGAGCGCCTCCCCCGGAGTCAGCATCAGGGGGCCGACGACACCGCCGACGGTCGTGGCCCACACCACCGTGCCGAGGTCGCGCGCACGCCGATCGGAGACGGCGAGGTCGGTCGCCGCGAAGCGCGACTGGAGGTTGCCGGCGTTCCCCGCCCCGATGAGGATGACCCCGACGAGCAGCAGCGGGAACAGCCGTAGCGCGGCCGCCGTGATCACGACGGCGATGCCGACGAGGGCGAAGAGGTTTCCGAGGGTCAGCGCGACGCGCCGGCCGCGACGGGCCGCGAGCCGCGCGAGGGGAATCGCGCAGAACGACGCACCGAGCGTGACGGATGCCGTCGCGAGGCCCGACAGGGAGTCCTGCCCGGACAGGTCGGCGGCGAGCAGCGCCCCGAGCGACACGGTGGCCCCGAACGCGATGCCACCGAGCACCTGCCCGACAGCGAGGACGCGGACGGTGCGCCGCTGGATCGCGGCGACCTCGTCGGGGGTCGCCGCGGCGGCCTCGACGCTCACGCGTTGCGTACGGGGTTGCGGAGTGTTCCGAGCCCGGTGATCTCGACCTCGACCGTCTGCCCCGCCTCGAACGGGCCGATGCCCGCCGGCGTGCCGGTGAGGATCACGTCTCCGGGCAGGAGCGTGAACGCCGCCGAGGCGTACGCGATGATGTCGGGCACCGAGTGCACCATGTCGGAGATCGGGCCGTCCTGGCGCACCTCGCCGTCGACGCGCGTCACGATCCGCGCCCCGCCCGCGAGGTCGAACTCGGTCTCGATCGCGGGGCCGAGCGGGCAGAACGTGTCGAACCCCTTCGCCCGCGCCCACTGCCCGTCGGACTGCTGCAGGTCACGCGCCGTGACGTCGTTGCCGATCGTGTATCCGAAGACGAAGTCCAGGGCATCCGCTGCCGGCACGTTCTTCGCGACGCGGCCGATCACGACGGCGAGCTCGCCCTCGAAGTCGGTGCGCGCGGACTGCGGCGGGCGCACGATCGCGTCGCCCGGGCCGATGACGGCGGTGTTCGGCTTCAGGAACAGCAGCGGCACCGCGGGTGCCTCGCCGCCCATCTCGGCGGCGTGGTCGCGGTAGTTCTTGCCGACGCACACGACCTTGGAGCGCGGGATGACAGGAGCGAGCAGCGCGATGTCGCCGAGCGCGACGCGCTCCCCCGTCGTCTCGAACCCCGCGAACATCGGGTCGCCGGCAAGGACGACGATCTCGCCCTCGTCGACGATCCCGTAGCGGATCGCCTCCTGGTGGCTGAAGCGTACGACCCGCATCAGCCGTCCAGGCGCTCGAGCCAGCCGTGCACGTCCTCGCGACGGCCGTACTGGATGTCGGTGAGCTCTTCGCGCAGCGACAGGGCGAGCGGCCCGAGAGGCTGCTCGTCGACGAAATCCGCACCCTTGAGCACGCCGATCGGCGCGACGACCGCCGCGGTGCCGCACGCGAACACCTCGACGATGTCGCCGGATGCCACGCCCTGCCGCCACTCGTCGATCGAGACGTGCCGCCCCTCGACCTTATGGCCGCGGTCGGCGGCGAGCTGCAGGATCGACTCGCGCGTGATGCCCTCGAGGATCGAGTCGGACTGCGGGGTGACGATCGTGCCGTCCTTATAGACGAACACGATGTTCATCCCGCCGAGTTCCTCGACGTTGCGGTTCTGATCGAGGAAGACGACCTGGTCGCAGCCCTGCTCGTATGCCTCGGCCTGCGGCAGGAGGCTCGCCGCGTAGTTGCCGCCGGTCTTCGCCGCACCCGTGCCGCCCTTGCCGGCGCGGGCGTAGTCCTCGCTGAGCCAGATCGAGACGGGCTTCGCGCCGCCCTTGAAGTAGGCGCCGACCGGCGAGGCGATCACGTAGTAGCCGACCTTGTTCGCAGGGCGCACCCCGAGGAACGCCTCCTTCGCGAACATGAACGGACGCAGGTACAGGCTCTGGTCGGCCCCGGAGGGCACCCAGGCACCGTCGACGGCGATGAGCGCCTTGAGCGACTCGACGAAGTATTCGACGGGAAGCTCGGGAAGGGCGAGGCGACGCGCACTGCGCTGCAGCCGCTTGCCGTTCTCCGCCGGCCGGAAGGTGTGGATCGAGCCGTCGGCGTGGCGGTAGGCCTTGATCCCCTCGAAGATCTCCTGGCCGTAGTGGAGGACTGCGGCGGCGGGGTCGAGCGACAGCGGGCCGTACGGCTGCACGCGCGGGCGGTGCCACCCGCCGCGCACCGACCAGCAGATGTCGATCATGTGGTCGGTGAAGGTCGTGCCGAAGGCCGGGTCGACGAGGAGCTCGGCGCGCTCGGCATCCGTGCGCGCGGCGAGGTTCTTCGTGACGGCGAACTCGAGCGGTGCGAGTCCGGCGTCGGGGTCGTAGGTGAGGCTCATGGTCTTTCCTCTGTCTCTGGTCGCGGTTCCAGGCTACGCCTGGAGTGTCCGCGCGATGGCGTCGCCGACCTCTGCGGTCGTGCGGGGCGCCGACCCGCGTGCGGCGATGTCGTCCTCGACAGCGCGGGTGACGCGCTGCGCTTCGCCTGCGAGCCCGAGGTGATCGAGCAGAAGAGCGACGGACAGGATCGCGGCCGTGGGGTCGGCCAGTTGCTTGCCCGCGATGTCCGGCGCCGAGCCGTGCACGGGCTCGAACATCGAGGGGAACGCGCCGTCGGGATTGATGTTTCC
The DNA here is from genome assembly GCA_029960085.1 of Microbacteriaceae bacterium PS02067. Taxonomy (GTDB): domain Bacteria; phylum Actinomycetota; class Actinomycetes; order Actinomycetales; family Microbacteriaceae; genus Microbacterium. Next base: position 21,974 of record JASCPG010000032.1, read on the forward strand.
CGAAGCGGCGAGGCCGATGCCTCCGGTGACGGCGCCGGCCAAGTCGGTGAGGATGTCGCCGAAGAGGTTGTCGGTGACGATCACATCGAAGCGGCCCGGGTTCGTGACCAGATAGATGGTGGCCGCGTCGATGTGCACATAGTCTACGGCGACGTCGGGGTGCTCGGATGCCACGGCGTCGACGATCCGCTTCCACATGCCGCCCGCATGCACGAGCACGTTCGTCTTGTGCACGAGCGTGAGCTTCTTGCGGCGCTTCTCGGCGAGGTCGAAGGCGTAGCGGACGACGCGTTCGATGCCGTACGCCGTGTTGACGCTCGTCTCGTTCGCGACCTCGTGCGGCGTGCCGGTGCGGATCGACCCGCCGTTGCCGACATAGGGGCCTTCCGTGCCCTCGCGCACGACGACGAAGTCGATCTCGCCGGGGTCGGCGAGGGGGCCGGGGGCTCCGGGGTAGAGCTTCGACGGGCGGAGGTTGACGTAGTGGTCGAGCGCGAAGCGCAGCTTCAGCAGCAGCCCGCGCTCGATGTTCGCGTCCTTCAGGCGCGGGTCGCCGGGCACTCCCCCGACGGCGCCGAGGATGATCGCGTCGTGACCGGCGATGGCCGCGAGATCATCGTCGGTGAGGGTGTCACCGGTTTCGAGGTAGCGCGCCGCGCCGAGGGAGAACCGCGTCTTCTCGAACACGACGTCGGAGGCCGCGGTCACGGCATCCAGCACCTTCTCCGCTTCGGCGACGACCTCGGGACCTATTCCGTCACCGGGGATCAGGGCCAGTCTGATGACGCGCGACATCGCTCTCCTCGTTCGTGGGGGTCGTTCTCAGCGTAGTGGCCGCGATGACCGCGGCGATCACGACGAGACCCGCTCCCACGAGCGCCGTCACGACGACGCCCGAGTCGAACGCGTGCGCGGCGGCGGCGCGCAACTGGTCGCCGACGGCGCCGCCGAGCTGATCGGCCACGTTCATCGCACCCGCGAGCGTCTCGCGCGCGGCACCCGCGAGCGACCCGGTGATGCCCTCCGGGAGCACCATGCCGGTACGGAAGAGCGACGTGAGGATGCCGCCGAGCACCGCCGTGCCGAGGACGGCGCCCAACTCGTACGCCGTCTCCGAGACAGCACTCGCGGCGCCGGCCTTCTGCGGCGGGGCACTCGAGAGGATGAGGTCGTTCGACACGGTCTCGGCCGCGCCGATCCCGATGCCGAGGAGGACGAACGCCCAGATCAGCAGGGTGAGGTCGGCGTCGGTCGCCGACAGCGCGACCATCACATACCCGGCCGTCGAGAACGCGAGGCCGACGGGGACGACGATGCGCGCGTCGACGCGCTGCGCGACCGGCACGACCGCGAGGCCCGCGATGATCATCGCCACCATGCCGGGGACGAGCGCGAGCCCGGCATCCATCGGCGTGAGCCCCACGATCAGCTGCAGGTGCTGCGCGACGAAGAAAAGGAACCCGACGAGCGCGATGACGCTCAGGAGGTTCACGAGGAGCGCCCCCGTGAACGAGCCGAGGGAGAACAGCCGCATGTCGAGCATCGGCGTCTCGAGGCGCAGCTGCCGACGCACGAAGAGGACCCCGAAACCGAGACCGAACACGACGAGCAGCGGCACCGTCACACCGAACCCGTGCACGGCCGCCTCTTTGATGGCGAACACGATCGGGACCATCGTCGCCATCGACAGCACGATCGAGAGCGGGTCGATGCGGCCGGGGTGCGGGTCGCGGCTTTCGGGCAGGAGGAGGGGTGCGAACACGAGGAGGGGCACCAGCACGGGCACGGCCATGAGGAACACCGAACCCCACGAGAAGTGCTCGAGCAGGATGCCGCCGACGATCGGGCCGAGCGCAGCGCCGGCGGAGAACATCGCCGCCCACACCGCGATCGCGAGGCGACGCTGGTCGCGATGCGTGAAGATCGAGCGCAGCAGCGAAAGGGTCGAGGGCATGAGCATCGCACCGAACACACCCATGCCCGCACGCGCGGCGATGAGCCAGCCGGCACTCGGCGCGAACGCGGCGAGAGCGGAGATCGCGGCGAACCCGCTCGCACCGATGAGGAGCATCCGGCGCCGGCCGAACCGGTCACCGAGGGTCCCCATCGTGACGAGAAGGCCCGCCAGAACGAGCGGGTAGGCGTCGATGATCCAGAGCTGCTCCGCGCTCGACGGGCCGAGGTCGCGGGCGATGTCGGGGAGCGCGAAGCTCAGCACCGTGTTGTCCACGGCGACGAGCAGCACGGGGAGCATGAGCACCACGAGGGCAGCCCAGCCGCGCCAGCCGACCTTGCGGCCCTGGGCGTCGGCGACGCGGAGTTCTTCTGTCAAAGTCATTTCTGTACCGTCCAGCCGGTATAGTAACAGAAGCGGACCGCGACAGAAAGGACCGAGACATGGCCAGACCTCCCCGCGCCCGCGAGAGCGTGCTCGACGCGTTCGAGCGGCTGCTCGTCGACGAGGGCGAGCGCGCCGCGACGATGGATGCCGCAGCCCGTGCCGCCGGAGTGTCGAAGGGCGGCCTGCTCTACCACTTCGCCTCGAAGGACGCGCTCGAAGCCGCGCTCATCGAACGGCTCACGGTCCTCGTCGACGAGGACGTCGCCGACATGGCGTCGGCCCCTGAAGGACCCGTCGCGTTCTTCGTGCGCACCTCGGTCATGGACGATGACCCGCTCGATCGCGCCCTGATCGCCACGTCGCGCCTCGCCCAGGCGGGGCACGCCGATGCCGCGGCCGCCCTGCGCGATGTGCGCACCCGGTGGGAGGAGGCCCTCCGCCCCCACGTACGTGACGCGGCGGCGCTCGACCTCGTGCTCCTCGTCAGCGACGGACTGTACTACAACAACGCCCTGTCGGGGACGGCCGTGGCGGGCCCTGTCCCCCAGGGCACGGGCCTCGACGAGCTCATCGCTCTCGTCGAGGCCGCCGTGCGCTGATCAGGCCTCGGTGATCTCGATCTGACGGAACAGGTCAGCGCCGACGGAGGCGCGCATCTGCTCGAGGATCTCCTCGGGAACGGGCTGGTCGACGGTGAGCACCGACAGAGCGCGCCCCGAGGCATCCGGACGTGCGACGAACAGTCCCTCGATGTTGATGCCGGCGCTGCCGAGGTTCTGGCCGTAGATCGCGACGATGCCCGGACGGTCGGCATAGCGCATCACGATGTGGTGCTTCTCGATCGGCACTTCGATCTCGTAGCCGTTGACGCCGACGATCTTCGGCACCATGCGGGTGCCGGCGAGCGTCCCCGCGACCGTCAGCACGGTGCCGTCGGCGAGCGTGCCGCGGAGGATCGTGATGTTGCGGTACAGCGGGCTCTCGGCCTCGACGATGAGGCGCGTCTCGATGCCGCGCTGCTCGGCGAACAGCGGCGCGTTGACGTACGAGACGTTCTCGCTGACGATCTTCGTGAGGATGCCCTTGAGCGCCGCGAGCCGGTACACGCTCACGTCGTAGGCGGCGAGCTCGCCGCGCACCTCGATGTCGAGGCTCTCGACGGCGCTCGTCGCGAGGCCCGAGAACACCTGGCCGAGCTGCTCGACGAGGGCGATGCCGGGGCGGACGAACGGGTCGATGACGCCACCGGCGACGTTGACCGCGTCGGGGACGAGGTCTCCCTCGAGGGCGAGCTTCACGGAGCGCGCGACCGAGATGCCCGCCTTCTCCTGCGCCTCGTCGGTGGATGCCCCGAGGTGCGGGGTCACGACGACGTTCGGCAGCGACAGCAGCGGGAACGCCGTGCCGTCCTCCTTGGGCGGCTCGGACGTGAAGACGTCGAGCCCCGCGCCGGCGATCTCGCCTGAGGTCAGCGCCGTGTAGAGGGCCTCTTCGTCGATGAGGCCGCCGCGCGCGACGTTGACGACGTAGGCGGTCGGCTTCATGAGCGCGAACTGCTCGGCACCGATCATGCCGGTCGTCTCGGGCGTCTTCGGCATGTGGATCGTGACGAAGTCGCTCTGCGCGAGGACCTCGTCGAGCCCGAGGAGGGTCACGCCGAGCTGCTGCGCACGCGTGGGGGTGACATACGGGTCGTACGCGACGACCGTCACGCCGAAGCCCTGCAGGCGCGCGGCGATCAGTGCGCCGATGCGCCCGAGGCCGATGATGCCGACGGTCTTCTCGAAGAGCTCCGTGCCCGTGAACGAGCTGCGCTTCCAGGCGCCCGCCGCGAGCGAGGCGTGCGCCGCCGGGATGTGGCGGGCGAGGCTCAGGATGTGGCCGACGGTGAGCTCGGCGGCCGAGATGATGTTCGAGGTCGGCGCGTTCACGACCATGACGCCGGCGGCCGTCGCGGCCTTGATGTCGACGTTGTCGAGCCCGACACCGGCGCGCGCGACGACCTTCAGCCGCGTGGCCGCGGCGATCGCCTCGGCATCCACCTTCGTGGCGGAGCGGATGAGGATCGCGTCGGCGTCGGCGATCGCGGCGAGCAGCGCCGGACGGTCGGTGCCGTCGACGGAGCGGACGTCGAAATCGGGACCGAGCGCGTCGATCGTGGCGGGAGAGAGTTCTTCGGCAATCAGGACGACAGGCTTGGACACAGCAGCAGACCTTCGGGGCTTCGCGCGAGCGCAGGCGGGTGGGATGCCCCGCCGCACGCCATCGGGGCGGGACGTGCCCAGCCTACCGGCCCGCGCGGGGGCCTCCTGACCGTGTGACGAGCGACGTCAGCCGAGCATCGAGGCGCCGGCGGTCGCGCTGTACGCGATCACGTCGAGCCAGAAGACGGCGACGACGCCGAGTCCTGTCAGCAGCACGAGAGAGAACTCCCACCACACGCGACGCCAGCCGACCGCGAACGCCGCTCCGAACGCGATCAGCGGGAACGCCGCGGCGAGCAGCAGCACGAACCACCCGTACGCGTTGAGCCCGAGAGTCCCGCTCGCCTGCGTCACGAGGAAATCGATCGCGTTCCACACGAAGTAGGCGTAGAAGAGGCCGAACAGCCCGGCGATCGTCACGATCAGCCACGTGGGCATGGCGCGCGGCTTCGTGACCGCCGCCGGGGATGCCGAGGTGCTCACTGCCCCACCGCCCCCACCATCACGAACGGCCAGGGCACGAGGAGCGCCAGCCCTCCGACGAGCCACACGATCCGGAGCCACGCCTTCGACGCACGCGTCAGGAGGTACGTCGTCCCGAACCAGAGCGCGGGCGCGAGAACGGCGAGCCAGAAGGACACCCGATAGCCGACGGGGCTCACGAGGAACTGCGCGGTGCCCTGCAGTCGCAGGCCGCCGACGATCCAGCCGATCGTGAACAGCAGGTACGCGCCGCCGATGATCCCGAGCGTGACGAGCGTCGCATTGCTCATCGGCGCGTGATCGCCGGGCATGACGACGGTGCCGTCCTTCTCGATGCGACCGACCCTGTCGCTGTCCTTGCCGACAGCGGTGAAGCCGTCGGGCAACGCCAGTGGTTCCTCGGCGGCGGCGCGCACGCCGTCGTCGAGGGTGGGATCGTCGTCGCCGTCCCAGCGGAGGGCGTCGTCGTCGCGTCCTGTGCTCACGCGCCCAGCGTATCGCGCGCGACCTGCGCGGCTTCCCGGGCGGCGCGCACGAGCGAGGCATCCGTCACATCGTGCCCGGGGGTGCCTCCGCCCGGCCCCGATGGCGCCTCCGCACCCGCGACGGCGCGTGCCGACAGGTGCACGGCGTCGACGCCGGTCGCCGCGATCGTGGGGATGTCCTCGGTGCGGATGCCACCCCCGGCCATGATCTCGACGTCGCCGCGCTCTCGGACGAACCGCGCCAAGAGCTCGAGACCGTCGATCGAGCGTGCCGCTCCCCCGGAGGTGAGCACGCGTCCGACGCCGACCGCGCGCACGGCGTCGAGCACCGCCACGGGGTCGGGCGTCGCATCGATCGCACGGTGGAACACGAGGGTCGCCGCGCCCGCGGCATCCCGCCATCGCCGGAGGGCCTCGAGGTCGGCGCTGCCATCGGGGCGCAGGGCGCCGACGACGACTCCCTCGGCGCCGGCCGCGACCGCCGCGACGATGTCCGCCGCCACGAGGTCGACTTCGTCCGCGTCGTAGACGAAGCCACCGCCGCGGGGGCGCACGAGGACGTTCACGCGCTCTCCGCCGACCGCACGGCAGGCCGCCTCGACGAGCCCGATCGACGGAGTGAGCCCGCCGATGCCGAGCGCCTGACACAGCTCCAGCCGGTCTGCCCCCGCTGCCATGGCGGCGCGCGCTCCGGCGGCGTCCTGAACGGCGATCTCGACGGCGATGACCATGGAGGACACGCTAGCAAAGGCCGAAGGCCCGACCCCGGGTGCGGGGTCGGGCCTCGTGGCTTGTGACAGCCTGTCCCGGCGGGTGCGCCGAGGGTCTGCGGGAACTCAGCGCGCGGCCGAGCCCTCCGTGTAGTCGGCGTCCTGCTGCTTCCACGCGAACAGGGCGCGCAGGTCCTTGCCGACGGCCTCGATCGGGTGAGCGGCGGCCTTCGCGCGCAGCTCCTGGAACTCCGGCGCGCCGGCATCCTGGTCGCCGATGAAGCGCTCCGCGAACGCTCCTGACTGGATGTCGGCGAGAACGGCGGACATGTTCTCCTTGACGTGCGGGTCGATGACGCGCGGGCCCGAGACGTAGTCGCCGTACTCGGCCGTGTCGGAGACCGACCAGCGCTGCTTGGCGATGCCGCCCTCCCACATGAGGTCGACGATGAGCTTCAGCTCGTGCAGCACCTCGAAGTAGGCGATCTGCGGCTGGTACCCGGCCTCGGTGAGGGTCTCGAACCCGTACTGCACGAGCTGCGAGACGCCGCCGCAGAGCACCGCCTGCTCACCGAACAGGTCGGTCTCGGTCTCCTCGGTGAACGTCGTCTTGATGACACCGGCACGGGTGCCACCGATGGCCTTCGCGTACGCCAGCGCCGTCGCCCAGGCGTGGCCCGAGGCATCCCGCTCCACGGCGATGATGTCGGGGATGCCACGGCCGGCGACGAACTCGCGGCGCACCGTGTGACCGGGCGCCTTCGGGGCGACGAGGATGACGTCGACGCCCTCGGGCGCGTCGATGTAGCCGAAGCGGATGTTGAAGCCGTGCGCGAAGGCGAGGGTCTTGCCGGCGGTGAGGTTCGGCTTGATCTCGTTGTTGTAGATGCCCCGCTGGTGCTGGTCGGGCGCGAGGATCATGATGAGGTCGGCCCACGCGGTCGCGTCGGCGACGCTCTTGACCTCGAAGCCGTCCTCCTGCGCCTTGGGCGCGGACTTCGACCCCTCCTTGAGGGCGATGACGACCTCGACACCCGAGTCACGCAGGTTCTGCGCGTGCGCGTGGCCCTGCGAGCCGTAGCCGACGATCGCGACCTTCTTCTGCTGGATGATGGACAGGTCGGCGTCGGAGTCGTAGAAGATCTCAGCCATGGTGTGTGTTTCTCCTTGATAGTGGTTCGTGTCAGCCGCGCAGCACGCGCTCGGTGATGGACTTCCCGCCACGGCCGATGGCGACCATGCCGGACTGGGCGAGCTCCTTGATGCCGAAGGGCTCGAGGGCGCGCAGGATGGCGTCGACCTTGCCGCGGTCACCCGTGACCTCCACGACGAGCGCGTCGGTCGCATAGTCGACGACGGATGCCCGGAAGAGGTTCACGACCTCGATGACGTTCGAGCGTGACTGGTTGTCGGCGCGGACCTTGATGAGCATGTGCTCACGCTGGACCGACGCCGCCGGCTCGAGCTCGACGATCTTGATGACGTTGACGAGCTTGTTCAGCTGCTTCGTCACCTGTTCGAGGGGCAGACCCTCGACGTCGACAACGACCGTGATGCGGGAGAGTCCCGGCACCTCGGTGACCCCCACGGCGAGGGACTCGATGTTGAACCCGCGACGGGCGAACAGCCCCGCGACGCGGGTCAGAAGGCCCGGCTTGTCCTCGACGAGGAGGCTCAGAACGTGCTTGCTCATGCTCAGTCCTCCTGATCGAAGCTCGGCGCGTGGTCACGCGCGTACTGGATGTAGCTGTTGCTGACCCCCTGCGGGACCATCGGCCAGACCATCGCGTCGGCGGAGACGACGAAGTCGATCACGACGGGGCGGTCGTTCGTCTCCAGCGCGGTGCGGATCGCGGCATCCACGTCCTCTTCCTTCTCGACGCGGATCGCGAGGCATCCGTATGCCTCGGCGAGCTTCACGAAGTCGGGGATGCGGATCGTGTCGTGGCCCGTGTTGAGGTCGGTATTGGAGTACCGGCCGTTGTAGAACAGGGTCTGCCACTGGCGGACCATGCCGAGCGACGAGTTGTTGATGATCGCGACCTTGATCGGGATGTTGTTGATGACGCAGGTGGCGAGCTCCTGGTTCGTCATCTGGAAGCAGCCGTCGCCGTCGATCGCCCACACGTCGCGCTCGGGCTCGGCGACCTTCGCGCCCATCGCCGCCGGGACGGAGTAGCCCATCGTGCCGGCGCCGCCGGAGTTGAGCCACGCGTTCGGACGCTCGTACTTGATGAACTGCGCGGCCCACATCTGGTGCTGACCGACGCCCGCGGCGAACACGCCCTCGGGACCGGTCAGCTCGCCGATGCGCGAGATGACGTACTGCGGCGACATGAGGCCGTCGCTCGGCTGCGTGTAGCCGAGGGGGAACTCATCGCGCAGGCCGTCGAGGTACGACCACCACTCGGCCGTGTCGGGCTTCACCCCCTCCGACGCGCCGCGGAACGCCGCGTCGAGATCGATGAGCACCTCGCGTACGTCACCCACGATCGGCACGTCGGCCGTCCGGATCTTGGAGATCTCGGCGGGGTCGATGTCGACGTGCACGACCTGCGCGTTCGGGGCGAACAGCGCCGCCTTGCCGGTCACGCGGTCGTCGAAGCGCGCACCCAGGGCGACGATGAGGTCCGCCTCCTGCAGCGCGAGGACGGCGGGCACCGTGCCGTGCATGCCCGGCATGCCGAGGTGCTGCGGGTGCGAATCGGGGAAGGCGCCGCGCGCCATCAGGGTCGTGACGACGGGGGCGCCGGTCGTCTCGGCGAGGGTCAGGAGCTCCGCCGAGGCGCCCGAGCGGATGACACCGCCACCGACGTACAGGACGGGCTTCTTGGCCGAGGCGAGGAGGCTCGCGGCGGCCTGGATCTGCTTGCCGTGCGCCTTCGTGACGGGCCGGTAGCCGGGCAGGTCGTAGCGCGGCGGCCACACGAACGGCACCTCCGCCTGCTGCGCGTCCTTCGTGATGTCCACGAGCACAGGGCCGGGTCGGCCCGTCGAGGCGATCTCGAAGGCGGCGGCGATCGCGCCGGGGATCTCGGAGGCATCCTTCACGAGGAAGGAGTGCTTCGTCACGGGCATGGTGATGCCGACGATGTCGGCCTCCTGGAAGGCATCCGTGCCCATGAGCGTCGAGAAGACCTGACCGGTGATCGCGAGCATCGGCACGGAGTCCATGTAGGCGTCGGCGATCGCCGTGACGAGGTTCGTCGCGCCGGGGCCGGACGTCGCGATGGCGACGCCGACCTTGCCGGATGCCGCGGCGTAGCCCTCCGCGGCGTGGCCGGCGCCCTGCTCGTGGCGGACGAGGATGTGGCGGAGCGCCGTCGAGTCCATGAGCGGGTCGTAGACCGGGAGGATCGCGCCGCCGGGGAGGCCGAACACGTCGGTCACCCCCAGCAGTTCGAGGGAGCGGACGACGGCTTCGGCTCCGGTCAGAACCGGTGCCGAGGCGCCGCGGGCGGGCGGCCGAGGGACGGCCGCAGCGGTGTCGAAGGACATGTGTGAGACCTCGGGTGATCGAGTGAGCGGTTGTGCGGGGCCTAGCCCGTCGTCGCGCCCTCCGCAGCGGAGCGCACGAGCTTCGAGTACTTGGCCAGAACGCCACGGGTATAGCGCGGAGGAAGGGGCTCCCAGCCGTCACGGCGGGAGTTCAGCTCTGCCTCGTCGACGAGTAGATCGAGAGTGCGAGCCGCGATATCGACCCGTATCAGATCACCATCGCGCACGAAGGCGATGGGACCTGCGTCCACCGCTTCGGGTGCTATGTGGCCGATGCACAGGCCGGTTGTGCCGCCTGAGAATCGTCCGTCCGTCAAGAGTAGTACATCTTTTCCGAGCCCCGCACCCTTGATGGCGGCGGTGATGGCGAGCATCTCGCGCATCCCCGGGCCACCCTTCGGGCCCTCGTAGCGGATGACGACGACGCTGCCGGCGGCGACCTCGCCCGCCGCCACGGCATCCATCGCGGCGCGCTCGCGCTCGAACACGCGCGCGGGCCCCTCGAAGACGGCGACGTCGAAGCCCGCCGTCTTGACGACGGCCCCTTCGGGAGCGAGCGATCCGTGGAGGATCGTCAGGCCGCCGGTCGCGTGGATCGGGTCGTCGAACGTGTGGATGACGGTGCCGTCGACGGGATCCGGGTCGAGGTCGGCGAGGTTCTCGGCGAGCGTCTTGCCCGTCACGGTGAGCGCATCACCGTGGAGAAGGCCCTCGTCGAGCATCGCCTTCATGATGACCGGGATGCCGCCGTGTCGGTCGACGTCGTTCATGACGTACTTGCCGAACGGCTTCATGTCGGCGACGTGCGGCACCTTGTCGCCGATGCGGTTGAAGTCGTGGAGGCTGAGCTCCACCTCGGCCTCGCGGGCGATCGCGAGGAGGTGCAGCACGACGTTGGTCGAGCCGCCGAGCGCCATCGCGAGGGCGATGGCGTTCTCGAACGCCTCCTTCGTGAGGATGTCGCGCGTCGAGATGCCCTCACGCAGGAGGTTCACGACGGCCTCGCCCGAGCGGTGCGCGAAGTAGTCGCGGCGACGGTCTGCGGACGGCGGCGCCGCCGAGCCGGGGAGGCTGAGGCCGAGGGCCTCGGCGACGGAGGCCATCGTGTTGGCCGTGTACATGCCGCCGCACGCGCCCTCGCCGGGCGCGAACGCGCACTCGATGCGCTTGAGGTCCGCCTCGCTCATGAGACCGGCACGACACGCGCCGACGCCCTCGAACGAGTCGATGATCGTGATGTCCTTCTCCGTGCCGTCGGAGAGCTTCACCCAGCCGGGCGCGATCGAGCCGGCGTAGAGGAAGACGCTCGACAGATCGAGGCGCGCGGATGCCATGAGCATGCCCGGGATCGACTTGTCACAGCCGGCGAGGAGCACCGTGCCGTCGAGGCGCTCGGCCATGACGACGGTCTCGACCGAGTCGGCGATGACCTCGCGCGAGACGAGCGAGAAGTGCATGCCCTCGTGGCCCATCGAGATGCCGTCGGAGACCGAGATCGTGCCGAACTGCAGCGGGTAGCCGCCGCCGGAGTGCACGCCCTCCTTCGCGCCCTGTGCGAGCCGGTCGAGGCTCAGGTTGCAGGGGGTGATCTCGTTCCAGCTCGACGCGATGCCGATCTGCGGCTTCTCCCAGTCGGCGTCACCCATGCCGACGGCACGGAGCATGCCGCGTGACGTGGTCGCTTCGATGCCGTCGGTGACGGCGCGGGAGCGGGGCTTGATGTCGATGGTGTCGGGCGAATCTGACTCGGACATTCTCGAAGTCTATTCCGGCTCGGGGGCCCTCCCGTGCGCGAGACGTACAAGGAGAGCGGCGAGTTCTGGGATATCCGCGACACGCACGGATGCCGCGCTCTCCCCCGCTCCGACGCGCACCCCGAGGTCCCCGGGGCGCAGCGAGCGGAGGGCGTCTTCGTCGGTGACGTCGTCGCCGGCGAAGAGCACGGCGGTGGCATCGGTGCGTTCGCGAAGGCGCGCGACGGCGGCATCCTTGCCGTCGTGGCGGGACGAGAACTCGAGGATGTCGCGGCCGACCCGGCGACGCCAGCCGGGGGCCGCCTCGCTCACGAGCGTGTCGACCGCTGCCTCCAGTCCTTTCGCCCCCGCGGCGTCGGTCACGAGGCGGGTGTGGAGGGCGAAGCCGAACTCCTTCGGCTCGATCCAGGCCCCGTCGAGGCTGGCGGCGAGGCTTTCGGCACGTTCGGTGACGGTCTCGATGAAGGGACGCTCCTCGGCATCCGCGCCGTCGTCCGACGCTGCCGCCGGCCACTCCTGTGCTCCGTGCGATCCGGCGAGCAGCAGGGGCGAGTCGTCGCCGTGCTCGGCGATGATCCGGAGATCGCGGATCGTCCGGCCCGACACGAGTGCCACTGTCGTCGCGGGTGCCGCTGCGATGGCCTCCACCGCGGCGCGTGCCTCGGGGAGCATCCGGGCGGTCATCGGGTCGTCGACGAGCGGCGCGAGCGTGCCGTCGAAGTCCAGGGCGACGAGAAGGCGCGGCGTGCGGGCGAGTCGGGCGACCGCGTCGTCGGGTGTCACGAACGGACGCTCCCCAGGTCGTGCAGGAAGCCACGCGACCAGCGGTCGACGTCGTGCTCGCGCACGCGTCGGCGCAGCGCGCGCATCCGTTTGCGCTGCTCGTCGGCGGGCATCTCGATCGCCGTCATGATCGCGTCCTTCAGCCCCTCGATGTCGTGCGGATTCACGCAGATCGCCTGCCCCAGTTCGTCCGCCGCCCCGGTGAACTCGCTGAGGACCAGGGCTCCCCGCCCGTCGACGCGGCTCGCGACGTACTCCTTGGCGACGAGATTCATCCCGTCGCGGAGGGCCGTGACGAGCATGACGTCGGCGGCGAGGTAGAGCGCGACCATCTCCTCGCGCGGGTAGGAGTGGTGGAGGTAGCGGATGGCCGAGTGGCCGACGGTGTCGAAGTCGCCGTTGATGCGCCCGACGGTGAGCTCGATCTCATCACGCAACTGCATATAGGCGACCACGCGCTCCCGGCTCGGGCTCGCGACCTGCACGAGCGTGACCTTCTCGACGTCGACACGATGCTCGGCGAGGAGCTCTCCGTACGCCTTCAGCCGGTGGGTGATCCCCTTCGTGTAGTCCAGGCGATCCACGCCGAACAGGACGGTATCGGGGTCGCCGAGCTCCGCCCGGATCTCGCGAGCCCGCTCCTGCACCTCCGGGCGCCGCGCGATCTCGTCGTAGGCGGCCGCGTCGATCGAGATGGGGTACGCCTTCGCGATCACCGTGCGGACCGCACCGCCCGGGTCCGCGACGCGCACCGTCCCGGCCTTGGTGTCGAACCCGAACCGGCGCCGCACGGCTCGGGTGAAGTTGCTCGCATCGGCGACCCGCTGGAAGCCGATGACATCCGCACCGAGCAGCCCGTCGAGCACCTGATTGCGCCACGGCAGCTGCGAGTAGATCCCGTAGGCCGGGAACGGGATGTGGTGGAAGTAGCCGATCACGAGATCGGGACGCAGCTCCCGCAGCATCCGCGGCACGAGCTGCAGCTGGTAGTCGTGCACCCAGACTCGGGCTCCGTCGGCCGCGACGTTCGCCGCGGCCTCGGCGAAGCGCTGATTCACGCGCACATAGGCATCCCACCACTCACGGTGGTACGTGGGCGGTGAGATGACGTCGTGATAGAGCGGCCAGATCGTGTCGTTCGAGAACCCCTCGTAGAAGCGCTCCACGTCCTCCGCCGACAGGGCGACCGGAACCAGGTCGATGCCGTCGAAGGTGAACCGCTCGACCTCGAGATCGGGCTGACCGGGCCAGCCGACCCAGGCACCGCCCGTGGTCTGGAGCACCGGTTCGAGCGCGGCGACGAGTCCTCCCGGTGACCGGCGCCATTCCTCTCCCTCGCTCGCTCGATCGACGGGTAGACGGTTGGAGACGACGACGAGGTCGGCCTCCGCGCTGCGCGTGTTCACGCGACTCCTCTCGGCAGGCGTGCTTCCAGGCTAACGTGGACGGCATGCGCAAGTACCTGTTCGGCACCGGGATCATCACCGCCGTCTCCAGCGGGCTCGCGCTGTTGCGCGGCACGCGCGACGGCGAGCCGTTCACGTGGCGTCAGGGCCTCGCGTGGCTCAGCTGGGGAATCACCCTCGCCCTGTCGATCGGCACGATCGTCGACACCTACCGCGCCTCGCGCGGCCGGCTGATCGCCTCCGACTCCCCGATCTCGGGTCAGGAGCAGCAGCTCCTCGCCAAGCGACTCAAGCGCTGACCCTCCGCCTCGCGCCGCCCGCCGGCCGCCGCCCCGCCCTGCCGCCAGCACCGCGCGACGCCCCCGCCCTGCCGCCCAC
>JASCPG010000033.1 GCA_029960085.1 Microbacteriaceae bacterium PS02067
ACGTTTGGGCCGCCGTCACCCGGTGAATTGGGGGGGTTTGGGGGGGCGCTAGTCGTGGCGCTGGACGACGGATCGGGCGCGGGCGGGCCGGCCTCGTTCCCGCGGTTCAGGTTGAGAACCGTCAAGACGATGGCCGTCACGATGAGCGCGGCCACCACCACCGCCCCGACGATGAAGCCGGGGCGGGTGAAGGGGTTCTGCTGGGTGTCGTCCTCAGCCATGACGGCTCCTTTCAGGCTCCGGCGAGGATGCCGATCAGGGCGGCACCACCGCCGATCACGATCGCTCCGGCCATCGGCCAGATGATCTTTGTGATGGCGTCCTGGCCCTCGCCGCGACGGAAGTTGACGGCGATGAGGATGCCGCCGACGATGATCGCGCCGCCGACGACGACGTAGCCGATCCACTTCAACCAGGAGAGGATCGTCGTCACGCCTTCGGTGCCGGGAGGCTGTACGGGGTCGGGGTCAGGAATGACGCCGGCGATGTGGACGGCGGTGTCTGCCGCCGCGTGGAACACGTCGATAACGGACATGCGTCTGCCTTTCAGTTGGTGGTGCCGGCGGCACCGAGGATTGCGGTCAGTTCGTCGACGAGTCGCTGAACTTCGCGCGGGGAGGAGGAGAGAGCCGGCGGCTCTCCCACACGCCATGCTTCGACCCACGGCACCGACCAGGTGCGCGGGACGCCTCCGCTGACGACCTGCAAGAGGTCGCGCAGCGAACGAGGTACACGACCGGGTGCGTCAGCCATGACGACCAGGCCCAAAACTTCAACCGAAGGGACGAGGCCCGCGGCCCACTGCCGCATCGCGTCCTGCGCAGCACGCAACCCGCGAGCGTCACCCCGTGCGACGAGAACCGTCCGTGCGGGCGTCTGCGAGGGGGTGCGCGGCCAGGCGTGGCCTGCCGCCTGCGTCCCTGGCATGAGAGCTGCCAGCGTCGACTCCCCCGAGCCGCCGTGTGCGCCGACCCACCAGAGCGCCGCGGTAGCGCCGCGGTCGTGGACCGGGAGCTGGTCGACGCGATCGGGGGCAGGAATGCCCCGCTGCGGAGCCACAGGACCGACCGCATCCGGCACGGACGCCACGGGCGCGGCCTGCGACGGTGGCGGTGTCGTCGGCCGAGAAAGCCACGGATTAAGCGGTTCGCTCATCTTGTCTCCTAGGTACAGTGAGATTCACCCTTACAGGGAAACACTAACCCCCAATACCCCGAACAAGGAAGGGTCAACCCGAATGAACCCGAACCTGTACATCTGCCCCCGAATGAGTAAGCTGGTCGCGTGGCCCCACCAGGAGGAATCCCGATGACCAGCGATGACGACAGCAAGGCGATCAACCGCGATGCGGTCGACCGCCTATTTGACCAGAGCCCTCCGACGCTCGGCGCGACCGAAGTCGCGGAACGACTCGGAGTCTCTGCGAAGAGTGTCTACACGTGGCTCAAAGACGGGCTAATCCCCGGCTACAAGATCGGCACGACCTGGTTCGTCATCCGTGACGAGCTGAAAGACACCCTGCGCAAGGGTGCCAACACGAAGCGGGATACCGGCCCCGTGCTGGTCATCCGGACGGAAACCAAGCAAGGAGATTGACATGCGGAAGATCGGGCCGGCACTACTCATCGTGGTCACGGCGGCGACCCTGACAGCCTGCACGGCACCGAACGATGCGCCAGCGCCTTCCCCCAGTGCCAGCAGCTCCGGCCCGATCTATCCCGACCTCGATCAGTTCACTCCCGCGCCGACCGGCGCTATCGACGCCGATAGCGGCGAGACGCACGGCCCGCGGCCCGTCCCGACGTGGGACGAGGAATCGCGCGAGAGCGCCACCGCGGCCGCCGTGGCCGTGATGACCGCCTACGCCCGTCCCGATCTTCCGTTCGAGCAGTGGTGGGCCGGTTTGCAGCCGCTCCTGGACGGCAAAGCCACCCAGGACTACGCCTACATGGACCCCGCCCGCATCGTCGCGAGCAGCGTCACCGGCCCCGCCGTCATCACCGACGACACCAGCGCCTATGTGGCATTCGTCGACGTCCCCACCAACGCCGGCACCTACGGCGTCGTGCTGAGCCGGGCCGACGCTGACTCCCCGTGGCTCGCCTCCCGGTTTATCCTTCCCGAGGGCGTGAACTAGTGGCCGGCCCCAAGGGCAGCGGCGTCTACGCGATCGCCGCTGTCCCGCTCCTCGTCATCGGGTCGCTGTTCGGGCTCCTCCTCGTTGGGGATGACAACTGCGGCCCGACCGCCGGAGGCGGCGGATCGGGCGTCTCAGTCAACCCCGACTCGGTGCCACAGACCGAAATCGCCGGCTATGGCCACGAGCAGCTTGTGAACGCCGCCAACGTCATCAAGGCGGGCGCAGACCAAGGGCTGAACGTCCGCGATCAGACCATCGGTGTCATGACCGCGATGGGCGAATCCAGCCTCCGAAACATCGACTACGGCGACTGGGAAACCGGCGGCGTCACCAACCCCGACGGCACCCGCACGACCTCGATCGGCCTGTTCCAGCAGCAGGACGGATGGGGCACCCGCGAGGAGCGCCTCGACCCCTACATCTCGTCGACGAAGTTCTTCCAGGCGATGGTCGCGAAGGTTCCCGACCGCGAGTCGCTGGAACCGACTATCGTCGCCCACCGCACGCAGGTGAACGCCGACCCGTACCACTACACCCAGTTCTGGGACGGCGCGGTGCAGATCGTCGAAGGGCTCTCCGGTAAGACCACCGGACTGAACCCCGGCGACGGCAGCGCCAGCGGCGGCAAGTGCGACCCAGGCGTTCCCGGCAGCGTCAACCCCCAGGGCTGGGCCGCGCCCGGCGCCGGCCCCATCACTGACCCCTACGGGATGCGCCTGCACCCCATCGACCAGGTGTGGCGCCTGCACGCCGGAACCGACCTCGCCGGAGGCGGCTGCGACGGCCCTATCTGGGCCGCTCAGTCGGGCGTCGTCACCTTCCGCGGCTTCGACAGCGGCGGCAACGGCGTTATCGCGATCGACCACGGCGGCGGCGTCACCACCCGCTACCTGCACATGTACGACTCCGGGATGCTCGTCCAGGTTGGCGACAAGGTGAAGGGCGGTCAGCAGATCGCGCGCGTCGGCAGCAGCGGACAATCCACCGGATGCCACCTGCACTTTGAGGTCCAGGTGAACGGCGAAAACACTGACCCGGCCCCCTTCATGGCTGCGGTCGGAATCCAGCTCGGACAGTAGATCAGGAGACGACCATGAGCAGCATCGAAGTACCCACATTCCCCAAGATCGAGGCGCGTACGCACGCGAACGGATCGGGAGAGGTCACGATCAACGGGACGTCGTACCCGATCGAGACGACCACTCTCGAGGATGCTCGCGCCGCGATCCTCGCCCGCGTCGCTGAGACGGCCGGGAAGATGCAGCGCCCCGTCCGCGTGACCACGACCGGCCCCGACGGGGAGTGGCCGCTGATCGTCCACCCCGACGGCAGCGTGGAAGCCGACGAGAGCCTGCCCGCACACCCCGCACCCGTCGAGGAGGTCGCGCCCGCGCCTGACCCCGAGCCGGAACCGGCACCCGCGCCGATCGACAGCGTGCCCGCTCCTGCGGCCCCTCCCGCCGCTCCTGCCGTCGCTGAGGGGAACGCATGGGTGCGTCAGGCTCCGACTCCCGCGCCGGAGTTCCCGAGCCGTCGTGAGGCGCGGCAGTCGTTCCTCACTCAGGAGCAGATCGAGGAGCCGGCTACCCAGGGATGGCGCGGCACTCTGACCCGCTTCGGTATCCGCATGAGCCCCAGCGAGTCCGAGCGCGCCGAGCGCTCCGACGTCCTCGCCGTCTCGCAGCACTGGCCCGGCCCTCGCACAATCGCCGTGGTGAATGGCAAGGGCGGCGCGGGCAAGACCCCGACCACTGTCCTGCTAGCGGCCGTGTTCGCCCGCCACGGCGGCGCGGGCGTGCTCACGTGGGACAACAACCAGACCCGCGGCACGCTCGGTTGGCGCACCGAGCAGGGGCCGCACGAGGCGACGTTGCTCGACCTCCTCCCTCAGGTCGACCGGCTCCTGAGCACCGGGGCGCAGTCGGCCGACCTCGCCCACTTCGTGCACCACCAGACCCGCGACCGGTTCGACGTGCTGCGCAGCAAGCCGATGGCCCTCGCGCACGAGCAGCGTGTGGAGCCGAGCGACGTCGACGCGATCCACGCCGTGGCCGCGAAGTATTACCGGCTGATCTTCATTGACTCCGGCAACGACGAGTCGGACCCGATGTGGCTGCGCATGATCGACCACACCGACCAGCTCGTGGTCGCCACCACGACCCGCGACGACCACGCCGAGGCCGGCGCGCTCCTCCTCGAAGCTCTCGCAGAGCGTGACGCCGGATCGGCCGAGCTGGCCCGCGATGCCGTGGTGATCGTCAACCAGGCCGACCCCAAGTCGACTCCGGCCGAGCTGGCGCGTGTAGCCGAGGGCTACCGCTCGCTCGCGCGTGAAGCCGTGACCGTCCCCCACGACCCCGCAATGGTCGACGGCGTGCTGCGCTTCGGCTCGCTGCGCCCCGAGACGCAGCGGGCATGGCTCGCAGCCGGCGCGGCGGTCGCACGAGGGCTGTGAACGCCACACAGCCCGTCCCAGGGCTCCATCGCGTCCCGGAGTGGCCCCGGCTCGCCGCCGAGGTCACAGCCGACGGCACAGGGACGCTCACGGTCAACGGCCAACGGCGCGCCTGCGCGGCCGAGTCCGTCGCCGCGCTGCGCACAGGCATGATCGCGCGCGCCGTGGCGATCGCCACGCAGCTACGCCGGCCGATCCGCCTCGACGTCACCGAGGACGGCCGCACACACGCCCTCGCCGTGCGGCCCGAGGGCTACGTGCAGCTCGTCGGCGCCGACGGCACGATCCCCGCCGCCGACGGCCTCGGCATCGACGAGGGCCGATGCCGTATCTGCCGCCGCCTACAGCCGGTCACGTCGACGACGTGCGTCCAGTGCGCCGTCGACGAGCCGCTGCGCGTCGAGGTCGCCCCCCTGGCCGAACCGAACACGATCGCGCCGCCCGCGGCCGCCCCGATCACGCGCCCGAATCCCGTTGAGCTCCGCGAGCTCGACGAGCTGCACGACGTCGAGCAGACCCGCGTCACGCGCCGCTCGACCCCCGCACGCCCGACGCTGCGCCTGGCCTTCAACACGCAGCGCAGCGTCGCCGCCGGCCCTCGCGTGGTCATCGGCCGCAACCCCGAGCCGGTCGCTGGCCACGAACCGCTCAGCATCGCGACACCAGGGCGGATGCTCTCGCGCACACACGCCACAATCGGCGTCGACGACGCCGGTCACATCGTCGTGACCGACCTCGATTCCGCGAACGGCATCGAACTGCAGTCGACCCCGCCGCGGTGGCTGACACCCAGTGAGCCGACCACGATCCCCGACGGGTCGACGATCCTTCTTGGTGACGTCTACTGCACGGTCACGCTCTCGTGACGCCCGCGCACGACACGCCGCCACGATCCACGATCACGCGCACCACTAGCCCTAGCGTTATCCCCATGGCAGAGCGAGCACGACGACGCCGCGGTAGCGCGGTCGGAAACCCGGTCATTTTCGCTCCCGTCGTGGAGCCGGCCAAGAAGATCGTCATCGACACTGCGGACGCACTGGGAATCTCTCAGGCCGCCGCCCTCGAAGCGATTCTCCTGGCCCTCCCCCTAGACCGCGATGGCGTGCCCGCCTTCGTCGACCGCACGCGCTACCAGCGCAACGAGGAGCTGCCTATTCCGGCCGCATAACGAGCGAACCCCCCGCCTCTACGAGACGGGGGGCCGAAGCTGAGTGCCTGATCTTCTGAGTTTGGCGACCTGTAGATCAAGGCAGTTCCGACAAAAACCGGTAAGGAACCGGGGCTTTGTCGTACCCATCAACGGGGGTTGAAAGGTGGTGCCATCATAACCCTTCCCTTTACAGAAACCCAGCACTCGCACGCCGAGTCTTGGGGATTAACCGTGGCGGTGAGCCCGCGCCCTCGTGTGCGCGTGGCCGTCGTCGACGCCTACGGCACCGTCCTGAACGACTACCGCGATCGCGCGATCGGCAGAGCTGCGCCTGAGCGCCCGTGGGCCGTCTATCTGGCCGGCGCCGATCGCCGGTTCCGGCTCCTGGCGTTCGACCTCGACGCGCACGGCGACCCCGCGGCGGCAGCTCGCGACGCCGACGTGCTCGGCGGCCTCCTCCGCGACGTCGGCCTGCCCTACGTTCTCTGCGAGTCCGGGCCGACCGGAGGCCGGCACCTGTGGGTCGCCCTGGCCGAGTCCGTCGACGCCGAAACCGTCGCCACCCTCGCCCGCCTCACCAAGCACCTGTGCCCCACCCTCGACCTCTCGCCGCTCAGCAACGCCGTAACCGGCTGTGTGCGGCCCCCAGGAGCGCCCCACCGTGCCGGCGGGCACTCCACAGTCCTCAGCGGCGACGTGGACGCGCTCAGCGCCCCCACGGCCACCGCAGCCCAGGTGCGCGCGCTCGTGAGCCTCGTCGCCGGCCTCGTCGACGACACCGAGCCCGCACGGCCCATCGACCCCCGCTCACCGCTCCCGCTCGACTCCCACGGCCGCCTGCACCTGGCCGGCCCACGCCGGCAGCTCCCCGCCAACAGCGCCGTAGCGCTGCGTGAGACGCCCCTCGACGCCTCAGCGACGCTCTGGCGCGTCCTGATCGGCGCAGCGGCCGCCAGGTGGCGGCACGCCGACGTCGCCGCCCTCGTCGACACCGAGCCCGGCCTAGAGCACGTCCGCAGCCGCGTCACGACCCGCGGCCGCGCAGCTCGCCCGCGAGGCGAGCAGGCCGCCGTGCTCGGCCGGCAGTGGGACAAGGCCGTGCGCTACGTCGCCGCGAGTGACCGCCAGATCGGGGACGATCCCACGTTCGACCGCCGCGCCGACGTCATGGCCGCGCACGTGCGCGACGTGCAGCAGCGCGCCGACGCGGCCGCCGGCCGCTGGACCCGCGGAGGCGGCCCAGCCGATCGCCGCATCCTCGACGTGCTGAGCTTCCTCGCCCTGCACTCCCTCAGCGGCTCCGTGGAGGCCGACACCCGCCGCCTGGCCCTGTCGGCCGGGGTCGGCCGCGAGACAGCCAGAACGGCGCTCCTGCGCCTCGCGGAGGACGGATGGATCGCCCAGACCACGGCCGCCGACGGCACCCGCGCCGCTCACTGGACGATCGACCCTCAGAGCGTTCTCCACAGCAACCTGGTTCATGCCCGGTCACAAGCGGACCCACGCCCCCCTGGTGCTGGGGCCGCTGAGAGAACGACCCTCCTCGCAACGCTGCGCACAAGAACGACGGATGCCGCGCACGACCTGTTCACCGCTACCCGCCCTGCGCTCGGTCACCTGGCCGGGAACCTCTACGCACGGATCGACACCACAGCTCGCACCCTCGACGAACTCTCCCCCACCATCGGCGCCGATCCTCTCCGAACCCGTCGACTCCTCGACCGCCTCACTTACGCCGGCATCGTCGAGCGCAGCCGCGAAGGATGGCAGCGCGTCGACGCCCACTCCCCCGACGCCGCCGCCGAGCGCGCCGGAGTCGCCGGCCGACTCGACGCCCGCGCAGACCGCTACCGCGTCGAGCGCGAAGCATGGGCCTGGTGGAAGGCCGAGGAGGCGTGGATGCACGCACCACGTCGACCCGACGCGCGACGTCGACCGAGCCGCGGTCAACTCTCCCTCGTCCCCGAGGACGGCACCCACGCCTACGGCCCGCACCCGCGCCGAGCCGATGGCCGGCTGGACTACGCCGCAGCTCGACGGATCATCATCGAGGAGCGCGAGGGAACAGCCGTGCGCCCCTACGAGCGCGACGCCGACGGAGATCTCCGCTCGAGAACCGTCGTCGACGAGAGCCTCGCGATCGACACCGCCGAGGGCGAGTGGATCGACCCCGGCTATTGCTCCCACGGAATGACCGTCGGCATCCGGTGCCGATACTGCGACGGCCCGGCCACGAAGCAGCTCGACACCCCGCAGCGCCGCGTCGCGTAGAGCCGATCCGCTGCGCGGAGGCGAGCCAACGGGCTCGCCTGGTCGAGCCGGCGTCGCCGGCACTGTCAGGGCCTACGGCCCGTTCTTTTGCCGTGAAGCCTTCGGCAGCATACGGTCGTCAACCCTCCACCCAAGCGGCTGCGCCGCCGGCTCCTCCGAGACTTTCGGCACGCGGTCGCTGCGCTCCCTTATCTCGCGCCGAAACTCTCTCCCCCACCGCCCTACGGGTTGTGCTCCGGGCATCCTCCCTAGCGGCGGTAAACCGCCTTCACGGCAAAAAAAACGTGGAGGGGATGAGCAGGGAAATAACCCTATTACCGGCACGGAAGGTTCCGAACATGGCACGCAACGTCAAGACCACCAAGACCCCCGAGCAGCGTCGCGCCGAGGCCGAGGAGCTGCAAGCCACGATCGCGGAGCAGGTCGAGGCGCTGCGCGAGTCGGAGGCGTGGGCGCGGTTCCTGGACTTCACGAAGGCATTCCACCGCTACAGCATCAACAACCTGTTGTTGATCTTCGGCCAGTGCCCCGAGGCGTCCCACGTCGCCGGTTACCGGACGTGGCAGAAGCTCAACCGCCAGGTGCGCAAGGGTGAGCGCGGAATCCGCATCTTCGGCGGCCGCGACGTGCGCGAGACGGTCGAGAACCCCAAGACCGGCGAGGACGAGGAGCAGCGCCGAACGCTGTTCTTCCCGGTGTCCGTGTTCGACATGGGACAGACCGACCTCATCGACCCCGAGGCGGGCGACCCGACCGACATCGCCCGGCCGCTGACCGGTGACGACCCCGCGGGCATCTTCGACGCCGTGGCCGACTACCTCACCGGCAAGGGCTGGACCGTCGAGCGTGAGAGCATCCCCGGAGGCGCGCACGGCTACACCGACCCCGAGGGCCGCCGCGTCGTGCTCGATTCCGACCTCTCCCCCGCCCAGGCCGCAAAGACCGGACTTCACGAGGCCGCGCACGTCATCCTGCACGCCGAGGAAGATCACGCCGAATACGTCGAGCACCGCGGCACCAAGGAAACCGAGGCCGAGAGCGTCGCCTACGTCGTCGCCGGGATTCTCGGACTCGACACCAGCGCCTACAGCGTCGGCTACGTCGCCGGGTGGAGCAACTGCGACGCCGAGACGATCAAGGCCACCGCGGCAAACGTGCTGCGCGCAGCACACGCCCTGGCCGACGCGCTCACCGAGCAGCCCGAGACCGTCGCCGCCTGAGCGGCAATAACTCTATTGCCGTCAAGACCGTTAAAGGAGAAGGAACGATGACCGCGGAAACCCTGTTCGACCTGGCCGAGTTCGAGCGCGAGGCCGTCGCCGCGACCGCATGGGACGGCGCGCCCCTGGCCTACACGACGAGCTACTACAGCCCCGCCGAGTTGGATGCAGCATTCGACCGCTACCGCGCCGAGTTCGGCGGCTTCGGATGCATCCCCCGCTCCCACATGTGGCACCGCAACAGCTACAACCAGGGCAAGCGCGCAGCGACCGACGACGGCCACGAGCTGCACATGTTCTACGCCGACGCCTGGTGCAAAGAAGCCGACCACGACCACAGCGCCGACCCGCTCCCCGGCGGCGGCCGCTATCAGGCCGTGTGCCCCGGCTGCGCCTGGCACATCATCACCGAGCGCGAGAACGACGCCGTAGAGGCGTGGCACGACCATGCCCTGCCCGGCTGGCGATCACTGCCGATCATGCCCCGCCCCGCCGCAGCGGCCACCGACGAGAAGAAGGCGCGAGCCGCCGCCGCCAAGTGGTGCGCGGCCAACTACCCCGCCGAGTGGCAGCGCCCCGGCTCCCCCGTCCGCACCATCCGAGGGCCGCACGGCGGCCGACACGTCGAATCCCGATCCCCCTTCGGCGGCTACGACCTCGCCGCCGACTGACCCCCCCCCACCAGACAGGAGAACCAGCATGGACACCCTCACAGAATCAGACGTCGCCGCCCTCCTCGACGACCTCGCGCAGCTCCTCCCCTTCCCCACGACGATCTACACCGACATGGGCGCGGATAGCTGGGCTCCACAGCTCTACTTCGGCCCCGTCGACCCGTCATCAGACCTCGCCGCGCACCGCGCCGGGATCGACGCCGACACCGTGCGCCCGGTGTGGTGGATCGACCTCGACGGCGGAACGCGAACGATCCTCCTCGACGAGGTAACCCCCGACGACGTATGCAACGTCGCCGCTCGAATCGCGCAGCTCTACCCCGAACACCGGCAATAACTCCAATACCGTTCCGAGTGGCCCCGCAATAGGGTTGGTGGCGTCGGCGGCACAGTCCGCGCCCCCCAGCGAGACACGCAGCCCCGGCACCCGCTCCCCGCCGCCACGTCGCCCCCCAGACCGCGCGGCGGGGAGCCTCTACAGCGGCCGACGCCGGACGGAGCCAGCGCCGGCTAACGGACGGCCGGACGGAGCCGGCCGACTGCAAGGGCCTTACGGCCCGTTCTTTTGCCGTGAAGCCTTCGGCAGCGTACGGTCGGCCAACCTGCGCGCTAGTGCTTTCGCGGCATATCCTCCCTCGCTGCGCTCAGTCCGGTATTCCACGGTCACTAGCACTCCGGCCGCCCTCCCTAGCGGCGAATGAATTCGCCTTCACGGCAAAAAAACGAGGGGTGGGAGGATTACCAAATGGAAGCGTTAACCGTCTACACGACCGGCCCGCAGTGTGGGAAGTGCCGCATGACGAAGATGATGCTCGACAGCAAGGGCGTCCCCTACGTCGAGGTCAACATCACCGAGAACCCCGACGCGCGCGAGTACGTCACCGAGGAGCTGGGCTACACCGTGGCCCCCGTTGTCGTCGTCGACGATGACGATCACTGGTGCGACCTCCGACCCGACCACATCGAGCGGGTAGCCGCTCACTTTGCCGCCTGAGAACTGTAGTAAATAACTCTATTACCGCTTATACTGGTAATACCTACCCAAGGAGGAACCATGAATGCTCGCAACCTGACCCCGTATGACCGAGGCACCCGCCTAGAGCCGCAGCTCTGGCCGCTCGGGGATGACCCCGACAGCTACGGCCGGGTCGACTTCGACAACGACGAATCGGCAACCGTGCTGACGGCCTACGTCGAGCGCGAGGGTGACGGCTACGCGATGCACGTCGCAGGGATGGCCGAGCCGCTGAGCCTGGTCGTCGACGGCGGCGGGCGCGTCGTCCCGGTCGACGCTGAGCTGTGCGCGGGGATCGACGAGCTGCTGGACATGGCCCGTCGAGGCCGCGAGGACTTCGAGCACCAGGCGAGCTACGGCGACTACACCGCCGAGGATCGCGCGGCCGCCGATCGCCGTTGGCTGCTGGCCCAGAAAGTGGCCGAGCTGCTGCGCGGAGAAGCCGAGAAGGCTTGACGCTAATAGAGTCATTTACTACAATAGAGTTATTACCAAGGAGGACCGCATGACCACTCAGACCATCACCGTTACCCGGCTTGCCGATCTGCGATTCGGTGACCGCATCAAGAGCTGGGACGGTCGACCCTACAACCCGCCCCGTCGCGTTGTGTCCGAGCTGGGAACGATTACCGCCGGTTCGCCCGTGCAGGGCGTCCGCTTGCAGAACCCCAACCCGACGAGCCCTGTCGAGCTGGTGCTGTACCCGTCGCAGATGGACGGCCGCAGATTGGAGGTTGAGCGCGAGACATTCGATCCGGCATAATAACACTATTAGCGGCAACACCTGTAATACCGACCGAAGGAGAAGAACCCATGAGCTACATCACCCGCACCGGCAACCTGGCCGCGACGCCCACCCTCCGCGAGGGGGATAACGGCCCGTACACCTACGCCCGCGTCCTCGTCAGCGACCGCATCCGCCAGGAGGACAACAGCTACACCGACGGCCCCACCGTGGCCTACGACGTCGCCGTGAGTGGCAACCAGGCCGTGAACCTCGTCGAGGTCGCGGAGGAGTCGGGCAACGTCCGAGTGACGTTCTCGGGTCGCTACCGCGTCACCGAGTACAAGGGGGAGCAGGGCACCCGCTTACAGCACGAGGTCCGAGCCGATGAGGTCGCGGTGAGCCTGCGCGGGCAGAGCGTCCGCGTCGTTGGCAAGCCCGCATCCGATCAGGGCGACGACACCCCGTTCTGATCGTCGACCGAGGGGGCGCGCTGCGCCCCCTCTCTCATTCCGTCAACACCGGCAATAGACGTATTAGAGTTGTTCCCGTCAACGGAGGTATTTTCTTATGACCGCTCGAATTCTCGCCCTCTGCAACCAGAAGGGTGGCGTCGGCAAGAGCACGACGCTATTTCAGCTCGCGCGCGTCGCGGTGCTCGCCGGTCGCCGCGTGCTGGCCGTCGACAACGACCCACAGGGCAACCTCACGAGCAACATCACCGCCGAGGAGGTCGACGCCGAGCAGGCGGGCCTGGCCGACGTGCTAAGCACCCGTGCAGACGACACCATGCGCGACGTCATCGTGCCGGGACTCTGGCCCGGCCTCGACGTCGTGCCGACGTCCGGGGCCTCACTCGGGAACGTGCGGGATGAACTGGTCATAGCCGGCGCCGGCCGAGAGGTTCGGCTGCGCGAAGCGTTGGCCCAGGTGATCGAGGACTACGACCTGATCCTGATCGACTCCGCGCCATCCCTCGACCAGCTCACGATCAACGCCCTCACCGCGGCCGACGGGGCGGTGATCGTCACCCACACGAAGAAGTGGAGCCTTGACGGGCTCGGGCAGCTCCTCGACACGATCGGGAACGTCCAGCGGTACTACAACCCCGGACTGAGCGTCGCCGGAATCATCGTCAACCAGCACGAGGAGCGCACCGTCGGCGGGGCCGCCTGGCTCGACGAGCTCCGCGCGGCCGCCGAGGGCCGCGGGCTGCGCCTGATCGGTCGACCCATCCCCAAGCGCGTCGTGATCGCAGACGCCACCGAGGCCGCGCGCGGCCTCGACGAGTGGGGGAGTGCCGAGGCAACCGCGCTCGGAGCGATCTACGCCGAGCACCTGGCAGCTATCGAAGGAGATCCGTCATGAACCGTCCCGCCCCCCGTAAGTCGAGCCTGTCGAGCGCGAGCCCGTTCGATCACCCCACGGCCCCGGAAGCGGCCCAGGAGGCTCCCGCAGCGGCTCCCGCCTCCACTGCGCCCGCCCCGGCGGCCAAAAGCGTCACAGAGCCGCTGAGCGCCGCTGAGAAGGGCGAGAAGCCCGGCAAGCCCCCCAAGATCACGATCTACCAGCACCCCGACGACTCCGCCCGCATGCGCGGCGCGATCGTCGCCTACATGCGCAACGTCGGCATGACGAACCTGTCGAAGTTCGCCAACGAGGCGATCATGGAGAAGGTGGAGCGCCTGGAAGCTCAGTACAACGGCGGGGAGCCGTTCGAGCCAGTCGGCCCGGGCGTGCTCACCGTCGGCCGACCGATGGGGGAGTGACATGGTTTCTCGCACTGCAACAGCCGTGATCGTCAAGGCGTCGACGGTCGCCACCGATGGCGTCGAGGCGACGCGCTACTACGGCCCGTTCCTGCCGCACGTCGGCTCGGCCACGACGACGTTTCTCGAGGAGCTGGAGGACGAGCTGAAAGACTCCGGCCGTTACCGGAGCTGGGACGTTTCAGTGGAGGACGTGTTCATCGGAACCGACGAGTCCGATTGCGAAGTCCGCGCGACCAGGTAGGAGCACGCATGGCTACTCCATCGTCAATCGGCCTGTAAGCGGCGGGCCTCCTCGCAACGCTCGGAGACCCCGACGCCGACCCTAATCGTTCGCACGCAGTCATCGTTACGGACCCTGTAGTGAACCCCGGATTTCTAGAGGCTTACGGGCCGTACGAGAACGCGGCCGAGGCGGCCGCAGCGCTCGAAGTCATCCGGGCCAAGATCGACATGGGCCGGCCTGGCGGGTGGGCGTGGACGTACACCGTCACACCGCTCCGATCGACCCCATAGGGCTACGGCGTGCGCTGTACCGGAGTGACCGCGGACGCCCAGACCCAGGCGCGGTACTCGGTGCCGCGGATCGAGAACACCACCCCGACGGCATCCGCCGTCCAGCGCGCCGCTACCGCGTCGACGAGCGCAGGTTTCAACCCGAACCGCACCCAGGCTCGCACCGGCTTGGGTCGAGGGTCGATCGTCACCGGCTCGGAGTCCAAGCGCAGCTCCTCTGGCGTGAGTGACTGCAAGGGGCCAGCGCTCACCACCGCCTGTTCCAAGATGCGCTCATTCATCAGACGGTCGTAGTGGTGCGCATAGCGCTTGTTGCTCCCGATGGCCGACTCCTCCCCGGCCAGGATGAGACTACCGTTATTCGAACATGTGTTCGATTTGCGCGGTTCTTTGCTTTGCCCCCGAGCGCATGTCAGTTACGATCCGGGAAGCTCTGGGGGGAGTGTCTATGACTGAGCGAGTAGCGGAACGGGTGCGCCGACTGCTGCACGAGAACCCGGAGCTTGAAATCCGGTTCACCGAGGCGATCACGCGGGATAGCTACTACCAAGGCCCCGTCGTGCTGTTCTTGCACCCCACGCACCAGGCCCTCGTCGACGAGCTGCGCGCCGAATCTCGCTGACACTGACGGACCGACGCGATCTTTCCAACTATTGCTTACGTCGTTGGAGATTCCGATGGCCGTCTATCAAGGCGTAACTAGGTGATTTCGTTGAGTTCAGGCACGGGCGATCTGTTGGATGACTTGGATGGCTACGGCGACGACGAGGGCGTTGTAGAAGAAGCTCACGATGCTGTGTGTGAGGACGAGCCACCGCATCCGCACGGTGGCCACGGTGGCGTCGGATGTCGCGAACGAGGTTCCGATCGTGAACGCGAAGTACAGGAAGTCCGCCAGGCCGGGATGTGTCGTGCGGGGGAATTCGAGCGCGGGATGCTCGGGGTCGCGGTGTTGGAGTGTTTCGTAGACCTGGGCGAAGCCGGTGTGGAGCAGGTGCCAGGACAAGATGATGCCGATCGCGGCCGCCACTCCGAGGAATACCGTTTCCCCTCGGGGAGCTTCGGCGGGAACGCGGATTGTGATCGCGAGAACGGCTGCGTTCACCCCGACGAGACTGGCCATGAGCGGTAGCACCCACGACAGTGTGTCTAGGGTTCCCGATCGGCGGCTTCCGTCTCGGCCGGTGATGCTGCGTCGCCAGGTGAGGATTGACCCGGTGAGGAGATATGCCGTCGCTAGTGCTTCCCACACGATCAGCACGACCACGCTTCCGGAGAGCACGTACCCCACTGCCACGAGCACGGTCACGAATTCTGCAGCAGTGACGAGGTAGTCGGCCCAGCGGTGCGTTCCCTCGCGTGGGGGCCGCTCTGCGTCCATGATCGCTTCCCCTCAAGATTCGCCAGTCTCAGCAACCCTACAGCTTGGTTACCTTCCGGATGGTAACCTTTTGGTTATGGGAACTGAGACACCGCATTCGATCATCGCCGCGGCCTTCGCGCAGCTTGAAGAGGGCGGGTCGGTGTCGTTGGATTCGGTCGCCCGCGCGGTCGGGTTGACGAAGCCCGGAGTGATGTATCACTACCCCACTAAGGAAGCCCTCATGCTCGCGCTGGTCGATTCGGTCCTGGACCGGTGGGAGAGCGAGCTCACCGCCCGACTCGGGGTTACTTCGTCCCAGGCGGGCCCGCATGATCGGATCCGCGCCTACCTGGACTGGTCGCTTTCCGGAGAGTTCAGCGAAACAGACCTGGTCGCGATGAGTGACCCGAAACTACGCCGCACCCTCACCCACCGGTGGACGGAGCGCCTCGCACCCTGGCTGACACTGCCGACCGATCTAGCCCCCGACGTGCGGGCGCGACTGATCGCCGCACGACTCCTCGCCGATGGCGGCTGGCTCGCCGATGCCACCAACTTCTTTCCCCCCACACCCGATGAACGCGCCCGCGTTCACCTCCTCGCCCACAACCTGATTAAGGAATAGCAAATGAAGAAATGGCTCCTGCTCGCTGGAGCGATCGTCAGCGAGGTCACGGCCTCGCTCGCCCTCCAAGCCGCTCAAGACCACCCCGCCTGGTACGTCGTCGTCGGCGTCGGCTACGTCGCCGCTTTCAGCCTCCTCGGCCTCGTTCTCCGGCAGGGCATGGCACTCGGTGTGGCCTACGGCATCTGGGGGGCGATGGGTGTGGCGCTGACCGCTATCTTCGCCGCGATCATCTTCGGCCAACCCCTCACCCTGATCATGATCCTTGGCCTGGTCCTCATCATCGGCGGCGTCCTCACCGTCGAAATGGGCTCCCAAGCTGCGATCCGCAAGCGGGAGGCGAACGCCTGATGGTCTGGCTCTTCCTCATCATCGCCATCATCCTCGAAGTCGGCGCCGCACTGTCCCTGCGGGTGGCCACGAATGGCAAGAAGCTGTTCTTCATCGCCGTGGTCATCGGGTACCTCGGTGCGTTCTTCTTCCTCACACAGGTCCTCTCGCTGGGCCTTGGCATCGGTGTCGCCTACGGAATCTGGGCCGCGTCCGGCGTTGCGCTCACCGCGGTGGCCAGCAAGTTCCTGTTCAACGAGCCCTTCACCTGGGTGATGGCCGCCGGTATCGCGCTCATCATCGGCGGTGTCCTCCTGGTCGAGCTCGGTGCTGCCCACTAACCGGCCGAGCGCCGCCGTCCGACGGGCGTCCACAAATAGGATGCACGTTCGCCGCTTCCCCGCGAGCCTCGGCTCCCGCGGAGGCGGGAGGGGTGCGTTGTCCTCCGCTGGGCTTGCTGCGCATCCGTTCAGGTATGCGCTTATCGCCACCCTCGGCGTCGGGTGTGGGATGGCGATCCTGGCCGCGATCGGCGCCCTGGGAACCGTCCTCGTGTACATCGGACTAGCGTTCTTCCTGGCCATCGCCGCGGAACCGCTCCTCAGCTACGCGCAGCAGCGAAGAATGCCTCGGTGGGCGGCAGTTCTCACTATCGCCTTCATTCTCCTCGTCGGCACCGCGTTCCTCATCACTGTGATCCTTCCAGCAGTGTCCGAACAGGTCACGGCCGTCGCTAACCAGGCCTTTACGCTCGTGTCGGCGATCCCGGATCAGCCGTGGTTCCTCTGGCTGATCGGCATGATCGGGGATGGTCTGGACGTGAACAATCTGCTGGCGAACGCGACTGCTTTCCTCGCGAATCCAGATCAGCTCTTGAAACTCTCTGGTGGTCTGCTAGAGGTTGGCACCGGCATCATCGACGCCATCACTGGTGTGATCATCGTGACCGTTTTGACGATCTACCTCGCTCTCACCATGCCGGCCATCAAGGCGAAGGCGTACGAGCTGGTCGCGTACCGCGCCCGCCACCGAGTGAAGTCGATCGCGGAGGAAATTCTGCAGTCTGTTGGTCGTTTCGTCGGGGGACAGATCGTCCTCGCGTTCGTCAATGCGCTCGTAACGTTCATCGTGACCTCCGCGGCGGGAAGCCCAGCTCCTGCCCTCCTTTCTCTGATCGCCTTTATTGGTGCGCTCATCCCCGTTGTCGGGCCTGTCATCGGAGCGAGCATCGCGGCCATCATCACACTCGAGACGGGCCTGGTTCCGGCCATCGTCGTTGCCGCCATCCTGCTCGCCTACCTGCAAGTAGAGGCCTACGTACTCACGCCGCGAGT
The DNA here is from genome assembly GCA_029960085.1 of Microbacteriaceae bacterium PS02067. Lineage (GTDB taxonomy): Bacteria > Actinomycetota > Actinomycetes > Actinomycetales > Microbacteriaceae > Microbacterium. Next base: position 17,590 of record JASCPG010000033.1, read on the forward strand.
CATGGCCCGCGCCGTAGCCATGCCGGGAGCACTTGTTATCGTCGCTGCCCTCGGTGGCGCCGCCCTCGGCGGCATTCTCGGTGCCCTTGTCGCGGTGCCAATCGCCGCTGCTGGCATCACGATCGTCAACCGGGTCATCATCCCCCATCAACAAGCGGGTGTACCGCGGGTGGTGCGGCTCCGTCGCCGGGAGGATTCGGCAAGCTAGCGGGTACCTTCATGCGGGGTGTTGAGGGGGCGCATCAGCGCTAGCGCGAAGGTTCCCACTGCCGCGGCGGTGACTGCGATGAGAGTGACGGCGATAGGACCGTGGTCGAGGACAAGGCCGCCGAGGGTGGCTCCGGCTGCGACACCGAGGTTGAGGACGGTGACGACGATGCTTCCGGCCAGAGGTCGGAATGCGCTCGTGGATACGCGCATCACCCGGGTTTGCAGGATCGGGGGAAACGCGCCGACCGCGATTCCCCAGATCGCAACTCCGATGATGAACACGACCGGTTGCCCTGAGCTCAAAGCGAGCACGGCGAGACCAACCGTCACTAGAGTTGCCGCGGCGACGATCGCACCGCGTGGGTACCGGTCGGACGCGAAACCGGACCCGGCGATACCTACTGCCCCGCTCACTCCGAACACCAACAGCATCAAGGGGATCGCGGCACCGGGCAGCCTGCCCAACTGGGTGACTAGTGCCGTGAGGTAGGGCGTGTCTGACAATTGGCGTAGTTATGGGCCGTGGTGGCCGTTGGGGTCGGCGGCGTGGCGCTCTGTGGTGAACTGTTGAGCATGGGCCGAGATCGAGAGTTCGTTGTTCCGGCGAGCGTTCTCAGTGCTTTCGTGACAGGCAATGACGTGACCCGCGAATGGGCGAGTATGTTGTCGTCGGTCGCAGGCGACCTCCTTCAAAAGTGGGAGCTTCGAGCGGAAGGTGCGGTCCGATCGGGGGAAGCGGGGGTTGTCGTGCCGGTGCGTCGCGCCGATGGGACACGGGCAGCGTTGAAGTTGCAGGTACCGCGGGCCGAGACCACGGCGGCGATCATCGGTCTCGTCCGATGGAACGGCCGAGGGATAGTTCGCCTCTTGGACAGCGACCGCGGCCGGGGCGCAATGCTCCTCGAGCGCCTCCATGCCGATCGCACCCTCGAGGTCGTCGAGAATGACGACGACGCTGTTCGTGTGGTCGGGTCGCTTCTAGCGCGCTTGCATAGCGCGCCTGCGCCCGACGGGCTTCCTCAACTCCAGACGATCCTCTCTGGGATGCTTGACGACGCGCCCGCAGCAATGACAGCACTTGAACGTGACGACCGGGCTCGGCTCCGTCGATGGATGAGCAGAGTCACCGATCTTGAAGCCGAGCCCGGACATCACCTGCTGCACTGGGATTTGCACTATGGCAATGTCCTCGCAGCCGACCGCGAACCATGGCTGGCGATCGATCCGGAGCCTCTCGTTGGCGATCCTGGGTTCGATCTTTGGCCTGCGCTGGACAGCGGGTGGAGCACCGATGACACCCTCACCGAGGCGCCACGCATCGTGCGACGACGCTTCGACATCCTCACCGAGATGCTCGACCTCGACCGTGGTCGTGCAGCCGGGTGGACGGTTGCTCGCCTGCTGCAGAACACGCTGTGGGACATCGAGGACGGACATGCCGCCATCAGCACGTCCGCCAAAACGGTAGACGACGCTCTCGCCCCCCTCGGTGGGTTCCGGAAAGGTTGAGCGTGCGGGCTGAGACACTTGACACGTGTCGCGGTTTCAGAAGCTCTCGGATGCTCAGTGGTCGTTGATTGAGGGGATGCTGCCGCGTCCGACGGGGCGTAAGGGTAGGCCGTTCGCGGATGCGCGGCTCATGGTCGAAGGCATCGTGTACCGGTATCGAACGGGGATCGCGTGGCGGGATCTCCCGGCGGTGTTCGGGCCCTGGCAGACGGTCTGGACCTGGCACCATCGGATGGCGACGGAGGGCATCTGGGATCGGGTGCTGGCGAAGGTCATCGCTGCGGCGGATGCCGCCGGGATGGTGGACTGGTCGATATCGGTAGATTCCACGATCGCCCGCACGCACCAGCACGCTACGAACACCACCCGCCTCACAGGGGGCTGGATCAAATTACACGAATCCGAGGCTCGAGCCGCCTGATCACGGCATCGGCCGCTCCCGCGGCGGCCTCTCTACGAAGATCCATCAACTCGTCGACGGCAACGGACTCCCGCTGGTGACCTTGATCACGCCGGGACAGGCCGGGGACTCACCGATGTTCCTGCCGCTGATGGCGCAACTGCGGGTCGAACGAGATCGCGGTAGGCCACGCACCCGACCGGACGCCGTCCGCGGCGACAAGGCATACTCCTCGCGCGCGATCCGCGGTCACCTCCGCACCCGCGGAATCAGAGCCGTGATCCCCGAACCCGACGACCAGAAAGGCCACCGCCAGCGACGCGGCTCACGTGGCGGCCGGCCTGTCGGCCTTGATGACGCGGACTACCGCCACCGGAACGTGATCGAACGCAACTACTGCCGCATGAAGCAATGGCGCGGACTTGCCACCCGCTACGACAAGCACGCCATCGTCTACCGCGCCGCAGTCGTCCTCAACGCCGTCATCGCCTGGACCCAGCAATTGTCAGACACGCCCTAGGTGAAGACAGCGAAGTGCCCGACCAACACCAGCCCTCCCGCGATCGCTACCGCAATCACTCGGGAAGCGCTGCGATCCCACCCGCCGCCACCGGCAGGCATCGTTGACGGTACCTGCGGCAGGATGAGCCAGAGCACCCCGGCGGTCATGACAAGAACCACAGATAGGCCGATGAAGATGGCCCGCCACCCCACCACATCGGCCAGAGCCGCCGCGATCGGTAGTCCGGCAAGGCCGGCGAGCGTGGGCCCAGCCAGGACGATCGCCAGCGCCCGTCCGAGCCGCTCGGCAGTGATGACGGAGGCGACGTAGGAAACGACGAGTGCCCAGAACAGGCCGTGCGCCGTCGCGGCGAGGATACGACCGGTAAGTGCGAGCGGGAGGCTAGAGGCGGTCGCGGTGAGCAGGTTCGCTGCCGCGATCACGATTAGACACGCTGCCAGCAGTGGCGTGCGGGGTAACCGGATCGTGAGCCGCACAAGTGGAATCCCCACGATCGCAATGGTGAGCGCCCAGGCGCTCACCAGCAACCCAATTGCTGATTCCGAGACGCCCAGATCGGCGCTCATTACCGGCAAGAGCCCAGATGGCAACATCTCGACCGTCACCGTCAGCAGCGTCGCCGCGGTCAGCACCGCCAGAATCGGCCAGGCCCGGTGCGGACCGGCGGTGCCGGGCAGGGGTAAAGACGTCGATCGTGTGCTCATGCGACTACGCTAAAGATTGACACCACTGTCAAGGTCAAGCCTGGTGCCCCAAGTCCCAGGCGAGAGAGATGAGCGGATGCGGATCGGTGAGATATCCCAGCGCAGTGCAGTCGCGCCCCGAATGCTGCGCTACTACGAAGCCCAGGGACTCCTCCAACCTGGACGACACCCCAACGGGTACCGCGACTACTCCGAATCCGATCTGAACCAGGTCGTCACGATCCGAGACCTCTCTCGCTCCGGTGTCCCGACGCGATTCATCAAGATTGTCCTCGACCGCCAGAGCGGCCAATCCGGATGGTCGAGCACCTGCGACGACATCCTCGCCCGCATGGTCACCGAACAGATCGACGACCTCGACACCAAGATCGTCTGCCTCACCACCAGCCGCGCAGCGCTGACCCAGTTCCTCCGCGAAACCCACGCCAACACCTAACGCAGCCATCGACGCGCCGCCTGGTAGTCCGGTACTCGGTCTCTTGTAGGAATCCGCAACGGACCGAAACTGATCGATTCCGGCACGGCCGCGAGCTGCACCGCGGCGACGTCGACACGCCGTGCCGAAAGTCCGTGCCGAAACCCTCTTGTGCCGAAACTTCTTATAGACCGTTTTCGGGAAAACCGGTAGACTGGTAGGACGACGAAGGGAGCCCATCGTGGCTGAGACATTCACGGTCGAGCAGGAATGGCCGGAGCTGTTCGCGCAGCTCGACGCGACGCAGCGCGACAGCGTGCGCCAGGCCCTCGCCGCCGGATGGCACGAAGGGTTCACCCCGACCCGCGAGGACGTCGAGAACGTGACCGACTATACCCGCGGGGCGATCGACCTCGCGGAGTACCGTCGACGCGGCCACGCTGCCGCTCGCCGCGCTGCCGGCGTCGTCGGCGCCGGCCGCTGACGTGGCATCCCAGTTCGATAGCTGGGAGTCGTACTTCTACCCCGACACGATCGACCCGGATACCGGGATCGGGACGCTGCGCAACCTCTACGAGGAGCGCGACGCGCGGGTGCTGTCCCGGATGGAGTACACCGACACCACCGTGCGCGCCGTGCAGCTCGGTAACGGCGAGGTCGAGATACCTCGCACGTTCGACGGGGCGCACCTACGCGCGATCCACGGGCACCTGTTCCAGGACGTCTACGAGTGGGCGGGGGAGTACCGCACTGTCGAAATGTCGAAGGGTCCGGGCCGCGGATTTGGTGAGGTCAGGTCGGGCGAGGTCGACCGGTATCTGTCCGACGCGCGCCAGCTCGTGACGTCGACCGACTGGGCCAAGATCGGCCGTAACGACTTCATCGCCACGGCCTCGACCGTGTTCGCCTACGTCAACCAGGCGCACCCGTTCCGCGAGGGAAACGGCCGCACGTCGAAGGTGTTCATGGCCCACGTGGCCGAGCAGTCGCCGTACCGGTTCGACTTCGCCCGCGTGAGCCCGGAGCAGTGGAACGGGGGATCGGCCATGAGCCGACCCGACATGTTCGCCTACGCTCCCGAACCGGCATCCCTCGTCCCCGTGTTCGCAGCGGTGACCGTCGAACGCACGGCACCCCAGGCCGGCCCTGACCGGGCCGCTCAGGTCCGCTCAGCGCTCAGCGCGTCGTATCCCCGCCCCGCGTCCGAGGCGACGCGGCAGCAGCCGCAGCAGGGCACCCAGGCGCGGCGGGGGAGCGCCGGCTATCGCTCCGATCGCGGCACCGGCCGGGAGTGACCGTGACCGATCCCGAGCCCGTCGACCGCAGCGCCGCCGAACGGCGATCGCGCGCCCGGCGCGAGGCGACCCCGATCTATGACCAGCTCGCCGCCGACCGAGAGCGCCGAGCCCAAGAGCAGCAGGAGGCCGAGTCATGACGAACGTCGTCGGTTACGCGCGAGTGTCCAAGCGTGAGCAGAACCCCGCCGCTCAGGAGGCCGAGCTGCGCGCAGCGGGAGCCGTCCGGGTGTTCGTCGACCACGGCGAATCGAGCCGGATCGCAGACCGCCCCCAGTGGCTCGCCTGCCTCGACTACCTCAACGAGGGCGACACCCTCCTGGTGCGCCGCCTCGACCGGCTCGGAGGATCGGAGCGCATCATCATCGAGACGCTGCACGACCTCGACCGCCGGGGCGTGAACATCAAGAGCCTGACGGAACCGATGATCGACACCACAACCCCGATGGGCCGCGCCCTGTTCGGCATGGTGGCCGTGTTCGCGCAGCTCCGCGTCGACACGATCCGGGAGAACACGATGCGCGGCCTCGCGCACGCGAAGGCGCAGGGTCGGGTCGGTGGCCGGCCGTCGAAGATGACGCCGGAGAAGATCGCAGAGGCTCAGCGGATGCGTGCCGAGCGTGCCAGCCTCGACCACATCGCCGGAGTGCTCAGCGTCGGGAAGTCGACCGTTGCCCGTGCGCTCAGCAAGGCCGATCAGGAACTCACCCAGGCCCAGCGGTAGCGCCGTCCCGGTCGTCGTGCAGCAGGACGCCCGGAGCCACATCGAGCGCGCCGGCTATCGCATTCAGCTCGTCGACCGTGAGGCCCGCCGGCCTTCTCAGATGCAGCCGCCGAGCCAGTGTGCGCGGCTTGATCCCGGTCGCGTCGGCCAGCCACTCGACGGTCAGCCCCCGAGTGTCGAGCACGCGCCGGATGCGCTGCGCGACCTGCACAGCGATGGATCGCGTCATCGTCCGTCACCGTCCGCATCGCTCTCGCGGGTGAGCGTGTCGATCACCGTCACGGCCTCGCTCCCCGGCACCGTCACGGACGCCGCCAGCCGGTAACCGGAGCGGCCGTAATCGTAGAGCTGTTGGTCACGCTCGCTCACGTTTCGTAGGAGCCGGCCGCGCTCCTCGTCCGACGTCGGCAGCGTCGTTGTCAGCGTTGCGAAACTCACGGGTCCACTCATCGTTCGATCCCATTCCCTTGTTGTGTGTCCGATGAAAGTAGGCAGTTCGGCGGTACGCCGAGGTGCCGGCTTTCTCGGAACACTTGCCGCCTTGCACGCAGCGGAGAGCCGGTCAAGGGGAGCCCGCAGGGCTCTCCCGAAGGGACGCGAAGCGCCCTTGACGGGATCGGGAGCGGAGTGCAACCCCGCAGCGCGGGGACACACGAAAGCCCCACGCCGCAGAGCGGAACGTGGGGCCGGAACCGTGCCAGCGATCAACCCTCCGTAGAAGGCTCCGACTGCGCATCGTCAGCCGCCGCAGGGGCCGAGCTGGACGCAGGCTTGCGCGTCGATCGACGCCGGGTGCGCGCCTTCTTGTCGGGCTCCGCGAACCCAATCTTGCGCAGCTCGTCCGCAGACCATCCGGCGCTCAGTGCGGCCGAGTAGGCGCGCACGTCCTCGCGCTGCGCGGTCGCGATCCGCTCCGCGATCCGAGCCTGTAGGTCGGCCAGCTCGCGGGCTGTCTCGTCGCGCACGTCGCTGAGCGACTGCCGCGCCTCCGCGACGGTACGAACCGCAGTCAGGCGGTCATCCTGTAGACGTCGCGCGCGCTCGATTGCTTCCTCTGGTGTCAGTTGCGTAGCCATGCACCAATCGTACGGATCGAGCCGTTCGAAGTCGACGCCTATCGACACTTCAAAAGCACGCCGAGGCGAAGCCTCGACCACTCCCGTCTGTCGACGTGAGTGAACCCGAATGGAGTCCCGGGCGGAGCAAGCTAAACACTTAGCAGGGCTAAGTGGGCTTGACCCCTCGACAGTCGTCGACGGGTGCGGCACACTGGACGTGTGGTCCCCGCACGGGGCGGGGTCGCTGCGCTGGGCCGAAGGAAGGGGATCGCATGTCAGATGAGACGGCAGCCGAGCCCCAGACCGAGCGGCGTCGGCGCGCGAATGCCCCCGGCGGTCGGAAGCACAAGCACGAAGTGAAGGTGACTCCCGAGGAGGAGGGCCGGCTGCTGCGCCTCGCGCTCGCTCAGCGGGTGACCATCCCGCGGCTGCTGGTCGAGACGACCCTTGCATCCGAGACAGGGGAGACGGTCACCGAGCGGCGCAACGCGATCGGGAAGCTGTTCGAGCTGCACCGGCTGTTGGCCGCGGTGTCGAACAACGTCAACCAGATCGCGAAGGCCACCAACGCCACCGGTCAGCGTCAGGCAGAGACAGACGCCACGCTCGCCGCCGTGCGCCGAGTCGCGGAGCGCATCGACGCTGCCGTGGATGAGCTGAGCCTGTCATGATGCCGAACGTTACGCGCGGCGATCGGATGCCCGGCCTCGTGTCCTACCTCGTCGGCGGCGGTCGCCACAACGAGCACACGGAGCCGCACCTGGTGGCCGGCGATCACGCGCTCATGGCGTGGTACGACGATGCGGAGCTGAGCGGCGACAACGCGAAGGCGATCGCGCGTCACCTTGACCGACCGCGCACCGCTATGGGCGTCGAGGTCAAGGGCGGTCACGTGTGGCACGCCTCACTGTCGCTGCGCGCCGAGGAGGGCATTCGCACCGACCAGGAGTGGGCGGCGATCGCGCAAGACTTTGTGTCCGCGATGGGGTTCGACGACAACGACGGGACCAAGGCCCCGTGCCGTTGGGTCGCGATCCGTCACGGCCTCTCACAGGCCGGCAACGACCACGTGCACATCGCCGTGAACCTGGTTCGCGAGGACGGCACGAAGGCGTCGACGCACCTGGACTACCAGCGTGCACAGAACGCTGCGCGCGCCCTCGAAGTGAAGTACGGCTTGGAGCAGTTGGAGTCGACGAAGGGGGAGCGTGCGACGCGCGGCTACAGCCCCGCGGAGCAGTCCCGCGTCGAGGAGCGTTCGGCGCTCATGGCGCAGCGCAAGTACGAGCAGCACACCGCGCGCATCGGGGGAGAGCAGCCCGAATGGCACCGCCTCGACCCGAAGGAACGCCAGGCACGCATCACGGCTGAGGTTCGACTGAACGCGCCCCGGAACGACCTCGCTCGCAGTGTCCGAGCGGCAGCCGGCGCGAGCGAGAACGAAGCCGAGTTCGTGCGCCGGCTGCGCCGCTCCGGCGTCCTCGTCCGCCCCCGGTTCGCGGAGGGCACGACGGACGTCATCACCGGCTACTCGGTCGCGACCAGGCCCACGAAGGGCGAGCGTCCGATCTGGTACGGGGGCGGTCAGATGGGCCGCGACCTCACCCTGCCGAGGCTCCGCGAAGGATGGCCCGACACACCCACCGGAGCGACCGACGCGGCCGCCGAGTGGCAGGCAGCGGGACGGGGCCGGCGGCCCGTTGCACCTGGTCGCGAAATGCGCGAACCAGACCCCGAGCTGTGGCAGCGCCACACCGAGGAAATCGGCCAGCTCCGCGAGCAGCTTCGGTCGATTCCGCTCGACGACCGCGACACCTGGTCGACGGTCGCACGTCAGACCGCGGCCGCGTTCGCAGCCTGGTCGAACGCCGTCGAGGAGACACCCGGCGACCTGGCCGAGGCGTCCGACGCACTCGCCAAGTCGGCACAGACGTACCGTCGCCCGGTGAAGCCCCAGCGCGCCGGCCGGGTGGCAATGTCGGGCGCGACGATGCTCCTCGCCAGCGTCGCCCGCGGCGGCCAGGGAACGGCCGCGCAGCTCGCCATGCTGCGACAGCTCATGAACCTCTCCCAGGCCGTCTACGACGCCGCGAAGGCCGCAGGGGAGGCCCGGCAGGCAGCGAACGTCGAGGCCGCCGTGCGGGAGCGCGTGATGAATGTTCGGCGGCAGCTCGAAGCCGTGCCGGCCACCGCGGCCGCGACGTCGACGACAGGCCCGACGTCGACCGCCACGGCGACCGCGCCGAGGGTCGACCGCTCCGCGATCGTCGACGCATCCGTGCAGGAAGCGCTCGACAAGATGCAGCGCGCCGAGGAGCAGCGCAACAAGACCACCGGCTCGCCGGTTCCGCCACAGGTGGAGCCCGCGCGGCCGCGCACCACGACGAAGCCGGGCGCAGATCGCGGCCCGGAGCGATGAGAAGGGAGTCAGATCATGGCCGATGAGAGCGACGGCATCGAGGAAGCATTCGAAGGGCAGCTCCGCATCGCCGTCACCGCGGCGGGCCGGGTAGGCGAAGCACTCGCCCGCGCCCGCGAGGAGGCGGCACGACGTGCGCAGGCACAGAGCGAGCAGGCAGCCCGCGAACTGTCGTCACGGTTCGAGGCAGAGAAGCGCGCAGCTCGCGTCGAGCTGGGAAGCGTTCACCGCTCCGATTGGTGGGACAAGGCGACGCCGCAGCAGATCGGCGGCGCACTCACCACGGCGCGCGCGTGGGGCTCGGAAGACCCCGAGGCGCAGCGCGCGGAGGGCCGCATCCGCGACGAGCTCCGCACCCGCTACGGCGTCGACGTCGACAACACCGGCGCCGACCCCGCGGCCGTCCAGGCGGCCGTCGAGGCCGAGCAGCTGCGCCGGCAGTCCGACACCGAGCGGCAGCGCAGTGCTACCGAGCAGGCCGAGGCGGTCGCGCTCTCGCGTCAGGCCGACGAAATCGACCGCGCGGCCGAGGCGTCACGAGACACCGCCGACACGGCTCCCGACGAGGCAGAGCGCGAGCAGGCCCAGGTGACCGAGCGCGAGCAGAACCGAGCCGAGGCCACCCGCGAGAAGGCCGAGCCGCTGTATGACTCGTCCGAGCGGCGCGAGCGCGACGCCGACAAGCTCGAACAGCGAGGCGTCGGCAAGGAGGCCGTCAGCGCGAAGATGGCGGCGGACGTCAGCCAAGGCAAGCCGGCCACCGAGGCGGTCAAGGCGCAGCAGCTACAGAGCGCCAAGGCGCGGCCGAACAGGTCGCGATCGTCGAAGGTGCAGCGCACCGAGATTGGTCGCTGAGCGACAGCCTGAGCCCACGAGAGAGGGACCGACCCACTGGGCCGGTCCCTCTCTCGTTGTGCGCTCAGACGCCCGTAGGCGGCTCCTCGCGCAGGTCCGGGTACAAACCCTCCGGCGGTGCCGTGTACGGCAGCTCAGCGCCCTTGTCGCTGTCGTTCGTGTTGACCCGGTTCTCTCCCATGCCGGCGGCCGCGAACGGGCCGTGAGGGTCGAGCAGCACGCTCATGTGGTGCTCGGCGTGATCGCGGAACCAGACGCTCATCCCCGTTGTCGGATCGAGGCGCAGATGCTCCCACGCCCGCCACAGAGCGTCGAGGCGAATCACGGCCTCCGGGTAGTTCCACCAGTCGGCCGCCCACACGCTGCGCTCCCCGTCGACGCGGCGACGGTAGTTCTTCACCAGGTACTCGCGCACGAACTCGTCGACCGAGCCGTAGTACAGCGTCGGCTCCGCGTCGGCCGGCTCCTCCTCGTCGAGGGCGTCCATCGCGTCGGCCACGGCGCGACGCGCGGCCGTGGCCGCTTGCGCTTGCAGCTCCTCGACCACCGTCGGGTCCAGCACCTCGTCTACTTCAGCCGCGACGGCATCCTTCACCGCGCCCGTGATCGCCTTCTGCACCACGGCGCGAATCGCCGGAGCGGCGAGGTTCGTCGCGACGTCGGCAATGTCGATCCCGAACAGCCGGCCGGGCTCACGCTCCGGCAGCTCCGGCAACTCGGCGTCGTCGGGGACGTCGCGCGGGTCGGGCTCGTCGCCCTCGTCCAGCTCGAACGGCTGCGCCTCGATTCCCTCGTCAGCGGGAGCGTCGCCCCAGTTGTCACTCATCAGGCCGCACCGTTCCCGTCGACGGCGGCCGCGACCTCACGCACCGACTCCTGCGCCTCGACGATCGTCCGCGACGCCTGCGGGTCGTGAGCTGCGATCGACGCCTTGACCTTCTCCGCGTGCGGGCCGGTCATCCACGGCTGCGTGCGAATGAGCGTCGGGCGGTTCCCCGAGGAGAGCACCACGGCGCGACCCTTCGGCATCGCGGCCAGGTCGGCCACGTCCAGGATGCGCTCACGGTGGAGCTGCTGATTCACGCTGCGCCCGCCACGGCCGGAGGACACCGACGACGCCTGACGGTCGTAGTCACCGATCAGCTTGGACAGGCTTTCCAGGAACGCATCTTCGGAGACACCGCCGCCGTAGACCTTCACATTCGAGGCGCTCCACAGCTTGCGCATGCCCGAATCGCCCCACACGTCGACGCCCTGCGACCACGACTGCAGGATGGTCATCAGCACGATTCCGCGCGAGCCGTAGTGACTGTAGAGGTTCGGCAGCTCACGCCACCGGCAGACGTTCGCGGCCTCGTCGAGCACGCCCAGGAGAGGCACCGACAGGCGGCCGCCGGCAGACCCGGCGGCCAGCTCCTCCGCGGCCTCCACCACGGCGACCGTCAGCGCCGTCACGAGCGGGCCGGCGGTCCCGCGGCCCTCCTTGGAGAGCGAGTACAGGGTGCCGCCGTCACGCACGAACGCGGCCGGGTCGAACTGCGGGCGCAGATCGGGCTCACCCTGCGGGTTCACCCACGCGGCCACCTGGCGGTTGGTCAGGCACGACGCCATTTGCTGCGCCGTGCCGTAGATGCCGCCGCGCTGCTTCTCCGGGGCGGTGATGACACCGCGCACCTGGTCGGCCGTCAGGTCGTACCCACCGCGACGGAGGATGCCGATCGGCTCCTCCTCCGTGGGGCGCGTCAGCCACCCGTAGACGTCGGTGATCGGACGCGAGTCGAGCGCGGCCGCGAGCAGGAGCCCCGCAAGGAGATCCTGCCCCGCGGGGTCAAAGTAGGCATCCGTCTTAGCTCCGGGGTCGCGTGAACCGGACGCGAAGTGATCGGCCAGCTTGGCCGCGCGCACCTCGTCAGTGACGTAGCTGAGCGGGTTCCACCACCACGTAGGTTGCTCGAGCGCGATCCCCTGGGGATCGAACACCCAGACCGGGCCGGCCTCCGCGCGCACGTCGCGCGTCGCGTCGACCACATCGCGCTTGTTCGAGGTCACGAGAACGCCCCCAGGAGCCTCCAGAATGGCCGGCACCGCCCGAGAGGTCGTCTTACCGGTGCGCGGCCCCCAGATGTCGATATGCATGTCCTCCCAGGTGCCGTAGAGCGGCATCTGGCCGAGCGTCTTACCGATCGGCACACCGAGTGAGCCAGTCACGCCGAGCCGGGTCGCCTGAGCCTGCGCGTTGCGCTTGCTCAGCCCCTCGACGTCCTTCCCGCGGCCCATGTACGAGCTGGCCCGGTCGACGCGCGTCCGCCCCTTCCGGTAGCGCACGACGCCGACGATCGCGAGCACCACGAGCGCGAGGACGATCGCCAACAGGACGATGACGATCCACGTCGCGGATGCCGGCCACGGCACTCGGCCGAGAATCACCCCGAGGGTGAACGCGAACGGGTCGGAGGGCAGCTCGACGCCGGTCCCGTCGAGCTGGTGGCCAAGGCGCACCGCGACGTTGAGAACGACGATCGCAGCCACCGCCCCGAGAACCACGATCAGCAGCAGCAGCGTCTCACCGCCAAGGCCGCCGGGATCGCGGCGGCGGTTGTTGGGAGTGCTCATGACACCCTCTCCTCGTGCTCCTCGACCAGCTCCTCGACGACGTGCAGCGCGCGCCGTCCGGTGCGGGACTGTTCGTACCAGCGCTGATTCGTGTCACGGATCGAGCGCTCAGCCTCCGTCAACCGAACCTCGACCGGGATGCCCGGTCGCGTGCCGACCTTGACGAGGAACTTCCCGCGGCCGGGAGGGTCGACCTCGCGGCCCGATGCGGCGTCCCACGCGGGCGGGTCCTGCCAACCGGTCAGAAGCTCTTGCTCGGCCTCCGAGAACGGGATGACCGACGTCAGCTCCGGCATTTCGGTGTACGGCAGACCCGCGCACATGACCATGCCGGCGCGCTCGACGAAGCCCTTCGCCTTCAAGCGGTCCTCCTCCGGGAGGGCGCTCAGGTCGGCCATCGTGTGCGAAATCATGGCCGTACCGACACCCACCTGACGGTTCAGGCGGGTGAGGAAGTCGACGCGATCGACGATGCCGTTACCGGCGCGCAGCGCACGCCACAGCTCATCCATGATGACGAAGTAGTGCCGGCGGGGTTCCAGGCCGGCATCCGCGAGGACGTTCGCGATGTTTACCGTCGCGAATCCGTTCGACCAGCAGGCGAGCAGGGTCGCCGCGCGCAGATCGCCCTCAGCCTCACCGATGGCCGAAATGTCGTAGACCACCGGGCGGTCGAGCTTCATCGGGTTATCGGTCGGCTGGGAGAACATTTCGCCCAGGCGTCCACCGCGGGAGAGGCTGATAAGCGACGCTTCCAGCCCGCGGGTGATCCGCTGATACTCCGCGAAGTCGCCACGATCGACGGCCACCTGGCGCAGCTCCTCCGGCCCCTCCTGCACAACGCGCAGCAGATCGCCCAGGACCGGCACACCGTCGAAGTTCCGATCGAGGTAGCGCAGCGCCTGGTCGACGATGGATTCCTCGACGTCGCTCGGAGGCGACTTGCGGAGGATCGTCAGCAGGGATGACACCATAGCCAGGCGGCGGCCGTGGGCGTCCTCCAAGACCTCGCCGGCCTCCTTCGAGAAACCGGCCTCAGTGAGCCGCTGTGCGGCCTCCTTCGCCTCGCCGGGGTCGAGCACGTTCAGGTGCCCGCGGCCACGGCCGAGGGTGATGACCTGGCCGCCGAGCGCGCGAATGACCTCCACGTAGTCGGGTCGAAGATCGCCCAGCACGAGCGGCTGCACACCGTAGCCGGCGAGGCCGATCGCCATCCGAGCGACGGCCGTCGACTTGCCGAGGCCGGGCTTGCCGAGCACGAACAGTGACGGGTTGCTGATGAGCTTCGCGCGCTGGAACCACGAAATCGGGTCGCAGCAGAGCGTCGCCCCGGTGTGAATGTGGCGGCCGAGCGGGACACCCACCATCGGCGTGCCGGCGCCGATCGCGTAGGGCCACAGGCCGCACACTTGCAGCGTCGTCCCGCGCCACTCAGCCGGAGGCTGGATGAAGTTCGACATGCCGCCGCCAGGGCCGCTGTAGCCACGAGAGGACAGCGCGCCGGCAGACGTCGACGAGCCCGCGTCGGTGCTCTTGCGCCCAAGGCGCACGAACAGGAGTGAGCCGACGGCCACGACAACGACGAGGCCGCCGAGGGCCGCGAGGGCAATCTGATCTGGGGTCATCACACACGCTCCCTCAGTGCCGCGGGGACGGCCACGTGCTTGGTCAGCACTAGGCCCAGGGGCAGGGCGGCGGCGAATGCGCTGTCCTGGGAGCCGTAGACGGGACGGAGACGGAGACGTGCGGTCGCGCCGAGGTTGTCGACAGCGGCGCGCGCTTCGGCTTCCTTCACCGGGTCGATCACCGTCGCGGTGACGAGGATGCCGAAGTTGACCAGGCCAGCGCCCGATGCCTCCTCCGATTCCGTCGCCTGAGCCGAGCGCAGCGCGAGGGTGTCGCGTGCAGCCGGCTTGTTGGTCGACGTGGCCTTGAACTCCGCAGCTCGCACGTCCGACTGGACGAGGGTCGCGGCCCGTGCCGGGTCGATCGGCTTGTACAGGAGCGTCACGCGCTTACGGGCGATATCCCGGTGCGGAGCGAGCAGCCGGGCGAGGACTCCCGACTGCACGAGCCCGCGGGGCGCTTGCGTCATCGCCCAGGTGACCGACTTGGCCGAGTCGTGACGGTAGCTGTCCCATCCGGCCTGAGCCGCCGTCGGGCCGACGTCGCTCCACCGGAGGTCGGGCACGTCGCCGTCCGCGTGCGCGTCGTCGATCAGCGTCGCGGCCGCCGGGTCGTAGGCGACCCGGATCGTCTCGCACAGCTCTTGGGCCGAGAGCGGGTGAGCAGCGCCCGCGCCCGTCGCCTGCAATCCGGCCGTGAGGCCAGGCAGGCGAGCCGCGAGCTCGCGCGCCATTTCGTCGGGCTTGCGCACCTTGGCACCCTTCCGAGGAGCAGCAGCGAACGTGAGCGTGACGTACGCCTTCACCGTCGACGAGCCGGCCGGGTAGCTCAACACAACCTCACCCAGCATCGCCTTGGCGAAATCGGGGCCGTCGGGATCGGTGTTCGTCTCGACCTCACGGCGCAGCCGGCGTCCCGAGTCGGGAGCCGTCTCGATCGTCACCGCGGCAGCTTCCATGTTCGGCTCATCACCGAGGTTGCGCAGCCAGTGACCCCAGTCGGCCACCCACAGGTCGACTTGCTCCTGGTCGACGAGCGCCGCGCCGTCAGGCTCGGTCCCGATCACGATCGAATACGTCTTGGCGTGCGGGGAGTAGATCATCGCGAACGGCCGCGCGTAGGAGTCCTCATGCTCGGAGAGCTGAGTCTGCGCGCCGAGGCCGGGAAGCTGGTTCGTTCCCCAGTCGGAACGCCCCAGCGGGCCGGAGCGGTAGATGTTCGCCTTTCTCCGCTTGGTCGACGTCCACGCGACGCGGTTCGCGGCGCGCGAGAGGACGCTACGCCCGTCACCGTCGCGGATCGTCAGCAGCAAGATCAGCCCGCCGAACACCGCGGCCGTGACGAATGCCTCGATGATGCCCGTGGTCATCAGAACGACGATCACGATCAGCAACGCAACGAACATCAGGCCGGTGCCGACCGTGCCGAGCCCGAGAAGGCCCGGCGACGTCGGCTGACGCCAGTTCCCGTAGGTGCGGACGCCCCTACGGCTTGTCTCTACGGTTGCCATCAGCTCCCGCTCCCTTCACCTGTTGCTTGGTTACCAACGTCTCGGGCGGCCCCAGCGGCCGCCTGTCCTGCTTGTTTTGCAGCGCCGATCGCGACGCCGGCAGCCATGCCGATAGGCCCGCCAGCGGCGCCGGCCGCTGCACCCGCAGCAGCTCCACCACCGGCAGCAGCTCCACCGGCAGCAGCGCCACCCGCGGCAGCTCCACCGCCCGCAGACGCCGCAGCAGCACCCGTGCCGCCACCAGCAGCACCCGAGGACGCCGCGGCTCCTGACGTAGCCCCACCGCCGCCACCAGCGCCGCTAGAAGCCTGCGCGGCCTGTGGTGCCGACTGACCGCCACCGCTGGCCCCAGACGGGCCGGTAGAGCCCGTGGAGCCAGACGAGCCGGTCGACCCGGAACTACCCGACGAGCCGCCACCGGAACCGGTCGCGAGGCGACCCATCGAGGCCGCACCGGTCGGGAGCGAGGCGAGAGCTGCGACGCCGAGAGCGCCGCCGGCACCGGCCGACATGGCCCCGACGAGCGGGGTCACGAACCGCATCAGAGCCGGCATCGCGAACAGCGCGAGCACCATCAGAATGAGGCCCGTCAGAACGGCGATGAAGCCCGATCCGTCGTCCTGGAACACGTTCGTTCCCGCGAGCTGGAACGCCGCGGCGTAAACGATCGCGGCCGCCGGCTTGTAGAGGATGAAGGCGACCAGCCAGCCCACGTTCTTCTTGAACCAGCCCTTACCCATTTCGGTGTTGGTGGCCGCAGCCGACAGCGGCAGGATGCCCGTCAAGATGACGAGCATGCCGCCACGCGCGATCATCAGCACGATTTGGAAGGCCGTCGCAAGGATCGCGATCAGTCCCAAGATGATGATGAGCAGTGCCCCGAGGCCACCAGCCGCGGGGTTCGTCGTGAGCGCGAGCAGCGTCGCGATGTTGTTCCCGAAGCAGGCCGTATCCGTGCCGACGTCGCAGTTCAGCGCTCCGTTGAGGATCCACACGGAGAACGAGTCGAACGCCGCTACCAACAGGCCGACGATGGTCACGCCGGCACCAGCGACCACGATCAGAGTCAGGAGACTCTTGATCGTGTCTTTGCCCGGCTCCGCGCGCTGTTCCCACGCCATCCGAACGCCGCCGACAATGACGGACACCACCGCGGCCGCGCCCATGTACCACCAGAGCGACGACTGCAGAAACAGCACCGCACCGCCCGCGCCTTGCGGCCCGTTCGGCAGGAGGCCCGACACGAGGGCTGTCGCACCGCTGATGAGGAAGATCGCGCCGAGCACGATGCCCATTCGGCCAGCGGCCTGGAAGCCCTCACCGTTGCGCATTCGCGTGGCGATGAGCGCCCCGAGAAGGATGATCGAGATTGCCGCGAGGGCGATCGCAATCCAGGTCACCCAGCCGAGCACCGTAATGATGCCGTCTGAGTTCGGAGCGGTGGCACCCGCGGCGATCGACGAGCCGCCGCCGGTCCCCGTCAGGTTCGGAGTCCCGACGTTCACCCACAGGGTGCCGAGCGAGGCTACGGCCTTGCCGAACGCTTCCATGACCGCATCGGCCATGTTCTGGATCGCGTCACCAACGACGCTGTTCGCCCATTCCCCCGCCTTGCAGCTCAGGTCGAGCGGCGCGCATTCACTCGCGGCCATGATCTATTCCTCCGTCCAGCTCACGTAGCCCGACAGGTCGGGCAGTTGGGCGACGCGCGCCGGCTCCGACTTCGTGGCGTCGAGCTTCCAGTCACCATCGGCCCACACGAGTTCGTAGACCGCCGAACCGGTCACGCTCTGCCCGTTGCTGCTACCGCGGAACGCGATATCCACACGAGCACTGTCGCCGTCGTACGCGAGCACCCGGAAGCCCGCGATGGATGCGCGCACATCAGAGGGTGCAGCCGCTCCATCAGCACTCAGGAGGGTGTCCCGGTAGGGGCCGTCCGTGAGCGCGTACTCGAGGAACGCCTGCCGCTGGTCGGCGGGCCCAAAGCCGATGATCGTCACGTTCGCTGCTGCGAACAGTGCGCCCTCCGGTGAGTGCTGGAAGCAGTACGGGTAGCCCTCCGTGGCCGTCTTGCCTGGGCCGAACGTCGTCGACGTCGGGTAGGCGTAGACGTCCTGGAATTTCCATTCCGCAGCGGGCGCGGTCGTGACCGTGCCCGATAGCTTCTCGCCTCCCAGGCCACAGACACTAGCGCCGCCCGCAACCCCGGAAGGCTCCGGGGTTGGGGCGGCGCTAGTCGTGGCGCTGGACGACGGATCGGGCGCGGGCGGGCCGGCCTCGGTCCCGCGGTTCAGGTTGAGAACCGTCAAGACGATGGCCGTGCCGA
>JASCPG010000034.1 GCA_029960085.1 Microbacteriaceae bacterium PS02067
CGTCGCGGGGGCGGGCGATCGGGCCGATCTGCTCGCCGACCCACTTGCGCAGTGCGTCCGCGAGGCCTTCCGGCGAGTGCGTTTCGAGGTAGCTCTGCTTGACGATCACGAACGCGACCACCGCCTGGCCTGTCGTCTCGTCGCTCGCGCCGACGACGGCGGCCTCGGCGACCGCCTCGTTGCCGACGAGGGCGGATTCGATCTCGGTCGTCGAGAGGCGGTGGCCCGACACGTTCATGACGTCGTCGACGCGACCGAGGAACCAGACGTCGCCGTCCTCGTCGAGGCGCGCGCCGTCGCCGGCGAAGTAGTACCCCTTGTCCTGGAACTTCTCCCAGTAGGTCTCGACGAAGCGCTCCGGGTCGCCCCAGATGCCGCGCAGCATCGAGGGCCACGGCTCGGTCAGCACGAGCAGCCCGCCGTTTCCGTTGCCGACGTGGTTCCCGTCATCGTCGACGACATCCACTCCGATGCCGGGGAACGGCACCTGCGCGCTGCCGGGCTTCGTCTCGGTGACGCCGGGGAGAGCCGAGACCATGATCGAGCCGGTCTCGGTCTGCCACCACGTGTCGACGATCGGCGCGGCATCCGCCCCGATGATCTCGCGGTACCACATCCACGCCTCGGGGTTGATGGGTTCGCCGACGGAGCCGAGCAGGCGGATGGATGACAGGTCGAACTGCTGCGGGATCTGGCGGCCGAGCTTCATGAACGAGCGGATCGCGGTCGGTGCCGTGTAGAGCACCGTGACGCCGTACTTCTGCACGAGTTCCCACCAGCGGCCCGGGTGCGGGGTGTCGGGGGTGCCTTCGTAGAGCACCTGCGTGGCGCCGTTGGCGAGGGGTCCGTACGTGACGTACGAGTGACCGGTGATCCAGCCGATGTCGGCGGTGCACCAGAAGACGTCGGTCTCGGGGTGCAGGTCGTGGACGACCTTGTTGGTGAAGGTCGCCTGCGTGAGGTACCCACCGGAGGTGTGCAGGATGCCCTTCGGCTTACCCGTCGTGCCGGAGGTGTAGAGGATGAACAGCGGGTTCTCCGCCGGGAAGGCCTGCGCCTCGTGGTCGGCGGAGGCGGCGGGAACCGCGTCATGCCACCAGAGGTCGCGCCCGTCGGTCCAGCCGACCTCGTTCTCTGTGCGGCGCACGACGAGCACGTGCTCGACGGTGGCCTGGGGGCCTGCGCCGCGGTCTGCGAGCGCCTGGTCGACGGCCGGCTTGAGCGGCGACACGCGGCCCTTGCGGTAGCCGCCGTCGGCGGTGATGACGACCTTCGCGCCGGCGTCGTCGATGCGGGTGCGGAGGCTGTCGGCCGAGAAGCCGCCGAAGATGACCGAGTGGATCGCGCCGAGGCGCGCGACGGCGAGCATCGCGGCGATCGCCTCGGGGATCATCGGCATGTAGATCGCGACGCGGTCGCCCTGGCGCACACCGAGACCCGCGAGCACGTTCGCGACGCGCTTCACCTCGTCGGTGAGTTCGGCGTAGGTCACTCGACGCTCGTCGCCGGGCTCGCCCTCCCACAGCAGCGCGACGCGGTCGCCGTTGCCCGCCTCGACGTGGCGGTCCAGGCAGTTGTACGCGACGTTGAGCTCGCCGTCGTCGAACCACTTCGCGAACGGGGGGTTCGACCAGTCGAGCACCCGCGTGAACGGGGTGTGCCAGTGCAGCGCTCGGGCGTGCTCGGCCCAGAAGCCCTCGCGGTCGGCTGCGGCCTGTGCGTACAGGTCGGCGGTGGCCACCGCCTGGGCGGCGAACTCGGGCGACGGTGCGAACCGACGGGTCTCGTTCAGCAGGTGGTCGATCTGGCTGCTCATTGGTGGCGCGCTCCTTTGCGGCGGGGTCCCCGAGGTCGAGTCCGGCGTGGTCTCGTGAGGATTCAGGGAACTTTAGCCAGCGGCCGAGCGGCCCCACTACCGCCGATAGTAGGGAGCGGCAGCGGGGATCCGCGGGCGATATATCGGCGAGCGGAGTGCGGGTTTGTCCGCGGTTTGATAACTCGCCACGTAAACTCCCTCACGGCCGAACTCTTGATTCTGGCAATGCGGTGCCCCACCCCCCCCAACCGGGGCGTCGCTTGGGCGGCATCCCATTCCCCCAGTGGGATGCCGCCCCCTCTTTTTCTCGTCGTCGTCGTCGTCCTTCTTCTCGCGCGTGTCGTCGAGCCCGCCGTGCTCTCCCCAATCGCGAATTCGGGGGCGTTGTCCACCGAACGGCTCCTCGGGCTCTCGCGGTTGCATCGCGCGACGTAGCGTCGGGGCATGTCCGAGCCGTTCATCGTCCGACCCCGCGTTCCCGAGGCCGCCCGCCGTCGGGATCGAGGGGTCGCGGATGCCTCGCTGCCGGCCCGATCGCTCCCGGCCGGCATCAGTGTCGCGTCCGCATCCGCACCCGTGCGCCCGGCGCGCCGTGCGCTGCCCGACCACCCGGCGCTCGAACCCCTGCGCGGGGTGCTCTCCGACCCCGCCGTCACCGACGTGTTCGTCAACGGCACCGACGGACTCTTCGTCGATCGCGGCCAGGGCGCCGTGCCCGTCCAGGGGTGGACGGCGGGAGCGGACGAGCTGCGCGCACTCGCCGTGGCGCTCATCGGCATCGGCGGCCGGCACCTGGACGACGGGACGCCCCTCGTCGACGTGCGCTGGGAGGAGGGCGCGCGTGTCCACGCCGTCCTGCCTCCCGTCGCCTGCTCGGGCGCCGCGATCTCGATCCGGCTGCCGTCGACGGAGCTCCCCGACCTCGACGACCTCGGCCGGCGCGGCATGTTCGACGCGGTCACGTCGGCACGCCTCGACGCGCTCGTCGCAGCGCGGACCAACCTGCTCGTCACCGGAGCGACCGGCGCCGGAAAGACCACTCTGCTCGCCGCACTCCTCGGAAGGGTGCCGGTGGGGGAGCGGATCGTCACGATCGAGGATGTCGCGGAGCTGCGCCTCGAGCATCCGCATCATGTACGCCTGGAGGCGCGGCAGCCGAACCTGGAAGGTGTCGGTGCGGTGTCGCTCGCGCGGCTGGTCCGTGAAGCCCTCAGAATGCGGCCCGATCGACTCGTCGTGGGAGAGTGCCGCGGCGAGGAGGTGCGAGAGCTGCTCACCGCTCTGAACACCGGCCATGCGGGCGGCGCCGGGACGGTGCATGTCGGATCCATCCGCGACCTGCCGGCGCGTTTGGAGGCGCTCGGCGCGCTCGCCGGGCTCGACGACCGGGCGACGGCACGGCAGGTCGTGAGCGC
The DNA here is from genome assembly GCA_029960085.1 of Microbacteriaceae bacterium PS02067. Taxonomy (GTDB): domain Bacteria; phylum Actinomycetota; class Actinomycetes; order Actinomycetales; family Microbacteriaceae; genus Microbacterium. Next base: position 3,232 of record JASCPG010000034.1, read on the forward strand.
GATCGGCGCGGTCATCCACGTCGAGCGCGGCCGCGATGGGCTGCGCCGCGTCGCGGGTCTCGCCAGGCCCGTGCTCGCGGAGGACCGCTTGACGATGGAGGCGCTGCCGTGACCTGGTTTCGTATGCGACGACGTGTCGCGGCTCGCCTCCGGAGCCGGGAGACCCCGCGCGCGACGGCGACGGCGACGGTGCAACGCCTCGCCGTCCTGCTCGAGGCAGGTATCCCTGCGCCGCGCGCCTGGGAGTTCGTCGCCGAGGCGGGAGATGAGACGGCTTGCGCCGTGGCGGCCGCCGCGCCCGGTCAGAGCGTCGGCGATGTCCTGCGCGACCGGCCGGACCCGTGGCCGGAGGTCGCGCTCGCGTGGCGGGTGTCGGAGACCGTCGGCGCCCGGCTCGCGCCGAGTCTGCGCCGCTTCGCGGACGCGCTGCGTGACGCGCAGGACACCCGCGACGATGTCGATGTCGCCCTCGCGGACCCGGCGGCGACCGCTCGGATGCTCGCGTGGCTCCCGCTCGTCGCGTTGGCCCTCGCGTTCGCGCTCGGCTTCGACGTGGCGCAGGCGCTGACGCAGCCGGCCGGCATCGCCAGCGCTGTCGTCGGCGTGCTGCTCATGCTCGCCGCCCGCCGATGGACGGCGCGACTCGTCGCGAAGGCGCAACCACCGCCGGGCCTTCCCGGCCTGCAGGCCGACGTCGTCGCGATCGCGCTGTCCGGCGGAGTCTCCACCGATCGCGCGCTCGCCGTCGTGGCGGGCGCCGGGGGCGGTGACGCCGAGGCCTCGACGATCGAGGTGCTGGATCTGTCGACGCGCGCGGGCGCACCCGCCGCGGAACTCCTGCGGGCCTCCGCCACCGACGAGCGGCGCCGCGCCCGCACCGACGGGCGGCTGCGCGCAGCACGGCTGTCGTCGCGTCTGCTACTGCCGATGGGGGTGTGCACCCTGCCGGCGTTCCTCGCCCTCGGCGTGGGGCCCATGCTGCTGTCGGTCCTCTCCGGTGCCCTCCCCGTCTTCGCCGCGCCCTGACGCGGCGCAGTGTGCCCGATCCCACAGTGTGCCCGATCCACGATGTGCCCGACCAACTCATCCGAAGGAGTAACGATGTCCCTCATCCCCATCCCCACCAACCGCCCCGCGCGCCGGGCCGATCCGAACGCGCTCCCGCCCCTCACCCGGCGTCGAGCCGCCGCTCTCCTCGCCGACGACACGGGTGCCGCGACGGCAGAGTATGCCGTTGCGACGATGGCAGCGGTGGCCTTCGCCGGCCTCCTCGTCATGATCATGCGCTCGGACGAAGTCCGCGGCATCCTCACCGACCTCGTCCGCCGCGCCCTCACCGTGGCGTGACGGCGATGCGAGACGACCGCGGGTCCGCGACAGCGGAGTTCGCTGTCATCGTGCCCGCGGTCGTGCTCGTCATCGCGCTCACGATCGGTGCGCTCGGCGCGGCGAGCAGACAGGTCCGGCTCGAACAGGGCGTCGCCCAGGCGGCCCGCCTCCTGGCACGCGGCGAAGCGGAGGACCGTGCCCGCGCCGTCCTCGGCGCGATCGCGGGCGGCGCTGTCGCGTCGGTCTCGGCGGAGGGCGATCTGGTCTGTGTCACCGCGACGGCGCCGACCGGCGTGCCGTTGCCGCTCCCGCCACTGCATGCGCGCGGCTGCGCACTGTCTGACGGTCGCTGATGGTGGGCGTTGCGACCGGGGTCGGAGCGCTCGCCGTCACGGCGGTGCTCGCACTCGGCGTCACGGCCGTCGGTGCAGCGTCGGTGCGCAGTGCGCGTGCGGCCGGAGCGGCGGATGCAGCGGCGCTCGCCGCCGCGGACGCGGTCATCGGCGCGGTCTCGGGAGACCCGTGCGGGCGGGCCGCCGAGGTCGCCCGAGCGGTCGGGGCATCCGTCGTTGCGTGCGACCTCAACGGCTTCGTCGCGACGGTGCAGGTCGCCGTCGGCGGGGGAGCGTTCGCGGCCGTCGCGAGGGCCCGCGCCGGTCCGCCGCCGTGACACGGAACGGCCCCTCACAGGCTCCTCATGTCTCCCACGTGTGTATGGTGTGCATCGGAGAAAGGACGCCACGTGGCCGAGAGCACCAAGGCGACGAGCACGAAGGCGGGCAAGAAGCTCGTCATCGTCGAGTCGCCGACGAAGATGAAGTCGATTCAGGGGTACCTGGGCGACGGCTACGAGGTTCTCAGCTCCGTCGGGCACATCCGCGACCTCGCGGACAAGAAGGACATCCCCGCCGAGTTGAAGAAGACCTCGGTCGGCAAATACTCCATCGACATCGAGAACGGGTTCACTCCTCTATATGTCGAGAGCGACCGCGGCAAGAAGACCGTCGCCGAGCTCAAGCGCGCCCTGAAGAACGCCGACGAACTCCTCCTCGCGACCGATGAGGACCGCGAGGGCGAGGCCATCGCGTGGCACCTCCTCCAGGCGCTCAAGCCCAAGGTGCCGGTGCGTCGCATGGTGTTCCACGAGATCACGAAAGACGCCATCCGCGCCGCCGTCGACAACACGCGCGACCTCGACCTCGCCCTCGTCGACGCGCAGGAGACGCGCCGCATCCTCGATCGCCTCTATGGCTGGGACGTCTCCGACGTCACCCGCCGCAAGGTCGGCCAGGGCACGTCCGCAGGGCGTGTGCAGTCCGCCGCGACGCGCCTCGTCGTCGACCGCGAGCGCGAGCGCATCGCCTTCGTCTCGGCCGACTACTGGGACGTCGAAGCCGTCGCCCACAGCGGCGCCGACGCGTTCGACACCCGCCTCGCGCGCCTCGACGGCGCTCCGCTCGCCCGCGGCACCGACTTCGACGACGCCGGGCAGCTGAAGAAGGCCGTCATCGTCCTCGGCGAGAAGGATGCCCGAGAGTTGGCCTCCGCTCTCGAGACAGCCGGCGAGGCGACCGTCGTCTCCGTCGAGGCGAAGCCCGGCACGCGCACCCCGAAGCCCCCCTTCACGACCTCGACCCTCCAGCAGGAGGCGGGGCGCAAGCTCTCGATGAGCGCCAAGCACGCCATGGGCGTCGCGCAGCGGCTCTACGAGAAGGGGTACATCACCTACATGCGCACCGACTCGACAGCCCTGTCGACGCAGGCGATCGCCGCCGCGCGCACGCAGGCCGTCGCGCTGTACGGCGACCGCGCCGTGCCGCCGAACCCGCGCAGCTACCGCAACAACAGCAAGAACGCTCAGGAGGCGCACGAGGCGATCCGCCCGTCCGGCGACGCATTCCGCACGCCCGCGTCGGTGGCATCCGCCCTCGACCGCGACGAACTGCGCCTGTACGACCTCATCTGGAAGCGCACCGTCGCCTCGCAGATGTCCGACGCGAAGTACGAGACCACCACGGTCACCCTCGAGGCGGATGCCGCGGGTCGCGTCGCCTCGTTCACGGCATCCGGCACCGTGTACACCTTCAAGGGGTTCCTGGAGGCGTACGAAGAGGGGCGCGACGAGAAGCGCTCCGACTCCGACAAGGCCGACGACCAGTCCCTCCCGCAGCTCGCGGTGGGCGACGTGCTGGGCCTTCGCGACATCGAGCCGAAGGGGCACGCGACGAGCCCGAAGCCGCGGTACACCGAGGCATCCCTCGTCAAGGCGCTCGAAGAGAAGGGCATCGGCCGCCCGTCGACGTTCGCGTCGATCATCGACGTCATCATCAATCGCGAGTACGTCTCCAAGCGCGGTCAGGCGCTCGTGCCGAGCTGGCTCGCATTCTCGGTCGTGCGCCTGCTCGAGCAGCACTTCGCCGACCTCGTCGACTACGACTTCACGGCCGCCCTCGAAGACGACCTGGATGCCATCGCCCGCGGCGAGCAGCAGCGGGTGGAGTGGCTGCAGGAGTTCTACTTCGGCTCCGACGACCACGTGGGTCTGCGGAACATCCTCGACAACCTCGGCGAGATCGACGCGCGCGAGATCAACGCGACGCGCATCGGCGACGTCGCGACCCTGCGGTTCGGCCGCTACGGGCCCTACCTGGACGTCCCGAACCCCGACGGCACGTCGCGCATCGTCAATGTCCCGCGCGACCTCGCGCCCGATGAGCTCACCCCCGAGAAGGCGCGCGAGCTGATCGACGCGCCGATCGCGGGCGACCGCGTGCTCGGCCAGAACCCCGAGACGGGCCGCGACATCGTCGTCAAGGACGGCCGCTTCGGTCCGTACCTCGAAGAGGTGATCCCCGCCGAGCCCGAGCCCGTCGTCGACCCCGACGCCCCGAAGAAGCGCACTAAGAAGGTCGAGGCGCCCAAGCCCCGCCGCGCGTCGCTGTTCAAGAGCATGTCGCCCGAGACGATCGACCTCGACACCGCGCTGAAGCTCTTCTCGCTCCCGCGCACCGTCGGCGTCGACCCCGAGACGGACGTCCCGATCACGGCGCAGAACGGCCCGTACGGTCCCTACATCAAGAAGGGCACCGATTCGCGGTCGATCGCGAGCGAAGACCAGATCTTCGACATCACGCTCGAGCAGGCGCTCGAGATCTACGCGCAGCCCAAGTACGCGAACCGTGCGGCGACCTCCCTCAAGGAGTTCGAGGCCGACCCCGAGTCGGGCAAGCCAATCCGCATCAAGGACGGCCGTTTCGGCGCATACGTCACCGACGGCACGACGAACGTGACGATCCCGCGTGGGCAGACCGCCGACGACATCACGTTCGAGATCGCGGTGCAGATGCTCGCGGACAAGCGCGCGAAGGGCCCGGCGCCCAAGCGCACGACGCGGCGCGCGCCGGCGGCCCGCAAGCCCGCCGCCAAGAAGAAGTGACCGCGCCGGCCGCGCCGCGCGCGGGAGGACTCTGGGTCACCTTCGAGGGCGGTGACGGCGCCGGCAAGACGACGCAGGCCACTCTCCTGGAGGAGTGGCTGCGCGAGTCGGGCCGCGCCGTCGTCCGCACCCGTGAGCCGGGCGGCACGGAGGTCGGCGTCCTCATCCGCAACATCGTGCTGCACCACCGCGGCGACGTCGCGCCCCGCGCGGAGGCGCTCCTCTACGCGGCCGACCGCGCGCACCACGTCGCGACGCTCGTGCGGCCCGCGCTTGAGCGCGGAGACGTCGTCATCCAGGATCGCTACCTCGACTCGTCCGTCGCCTACCAGGGTGCGGGGCGGGTGCTGGATGCCACGGAGGTCCGCGACCTGTCGCTGTGGGCAACCGAGGGGGCGCTCCCCGACATCACGGTGCTGCTCGACCTCGACGAGGCGTCCGGCCGTGCGCGTCTCGACGCCGACGACAAGCCCTTCGACCGACTCGAAGCGGAGAAGGACGAGTTCCACGCGCGCGTCCGCGCGGCGTTCCTCGCGCTCGCGGCGGCAGAGCCGGAGCGGTTCCTCGTGCTCGATGCCACGCTCCCGGCGGAGGAACTCGCCGCCGTCGTGCGCGAGCGCGTCGCCGCCGCGCTCGCGTGAGGCGGGGTCGCACCCACACCGTAGGCTGGTCGGCATGACGGCGTGGAGCGAGGTGTGGGGCCAGGATGAGGCGCTCCGGCAGCTTCAGGCCGCGGCATCCGACCCGGCGCAGCTCGCGCACGCGTGGCTCATCACGGGTCCCGCGGGGTCCGGCCGCTCGACCCTCGCCTACGCCTTCGCGGCCGCGCTCATCGCGGAGCCGGGCGACGACGCGGCGGTCCGGCAGGTGCTCGCCGGCACGCATCCCGACCTCACGGCGCTGCGCACCGAGGGCGTCATCATCTCGATCAAGGATGCCCGGAGCCTCGTCGAGCGGTCGTACTTCTCTCCGTCGCTCGGTCGCTATCGCGTGATGGTCATGGAGGATGCCGACCGCATGGTCGAGCGGACCTCCAATGTGCTCCTGAAGGCCCTCGAGGAGCCGCCGGAGCGGACGGTGTGGATCCTCTGCGCGCCGAGCGAGGCGGACCTCCTCCCGACGATCCGCTCCCGCGTGCGCACGCTGCGCCTGCGCGAGCCCGGTGTCGCCGACGTCGCCCGCCTGATCACGCAGCGCACGGGCGCCGACGAGGCGACCGCCGAACAGGCCGCGCGGCTCTCGCAGCGCCACATCGGCATGGCGGTCCGGCTGGCGACGGATGCCGACGCGCGGGCACGCCGCGACGAGACTCTCCGCGCCGTCCTGAGCGTCCGCGGCGTCGCGACGGCGGTCGAGACGGCCGCGCGGATCGTTCAGATCGCCACCGACGATGCGAAGGCGCTCACGGCGGAGCGGGACGAGAGCGAGCGCGAGGCGCTCCTGCGCACCCTCGGCGTGACACCGGGCACGGCCGTACCGCCTGCCGTGCGCAGTCAGGTGAGCGCGCTCGAAGACGACCAGAAGCGCCGCGCGACGCGGAGCCTCCGCGACGGGATCGACCGCGTCTTGACCGACCTCGAATCGATGTTCCGCGACGTGCTGATGCTGCAGTTCGGGCAGACCGGCGACCTCATCAACCGCGAACTCGCCGCCGACCTCGACGCTCGCGCCTCCGCCTGGACGCCGGAGCGCACCCTGACCGTGCTCGACCAGATCTCCGCGACCCGCGCGAATCTCGAGGGCAACGCCGCTCCGGCGCTCGCGCTCGAGAGCATGCTCATCACCGTCGCCAGTGGAAGGACTCCGTGAACACCTCTCGCCGCGCCCCCCTCGCCCGCCGCGCCCTCGCCGTGATCGTCGGTGCCGTCGCCGCCGTGTCGCTGCTGACGGGATGCCTGTACTCCGTCATCCCCTCCGACGCCACATCCTCACCGGCGCCGAGCCGGCAGCCCGACCTCGACGGGGTGCCCGCGGGGTTCGAGGAGTTCTACGCACAGACCCTCGACTGGACCTCGTGCGAGGGCGTCGACGCCGGCCGGTACGACTGCACGACGGTCACCGCGCCCCTCGACTGGTCGGATCCGGAGGCCGGGACGATCGACCTCGCGGTCATCCGCCGTGCGGCGACCCACGGCGACGCGATCGGGTCTCTCCTCACGAACCCCGGTGGGCCGGGCGCGAGCGGATACGACCTGATCGCCCAGTCCGCGTCCTACGCCGTCGGCGAGGCGGTGCTCGACGCCTATGACGTGATCGGCTTCGACCCCCGCGGCGTCGGCCGTTCGACGGCCGTGGAGTGCCTCGACGCCAAGGCGATGGACAGCATGCTCTACGACATCCCGGCCGATCCGCGCGGCAGCCAGGGCTGGACCGACGAGTTGACCCAGCGCAACCGCGACTTCGTCAATGCGTGCGAGGCGCACTCCGAGGGCATCCTGCCGTACATCACGACGGACAACGCGGCGCGCGACATGGACCTGCTCCGCGGGGTCCTCGGTGACGCGAAGCTCAACTACCTCGGGTACTCCTACGGCACCTTCCTCGGAGCGACCTACGCGAAGCTCTTCCCGGAGCGCGTCGGCCGGCTCGTCCTCGACGGCGCGATCGACCCCTCAGTGTCGGGCACCGACGTCGGCACGACGCAGGCGATCGGCTTCGAGTCGGCCCTGCGGGCCTACATGGCCGACTGCCTGGACGGCGGCGACTGCCCGTTCAGCGGCACCGTGGATCAGGCGATGGCGGATCTCGGGACGCTGCTCGCGAGTGTCGACGCGAAGCCGCTGCGCAACTCCGACGGGCGGATGCTCGGCGCCGACACCCTCATGACCGGCATCATCGCGGCGCTCTACTCGGAGGACTCGTGGTCGTATCTCACGACGGCGTTGGCGCAGACGCTCGAGGGCGACCCGTCCACCGCCTTCAGCCTCGCTGACTTCTACAACAACCGTGACCGCAACGGCAACTACTCCGACAACTCCACCGAGGCGTTCCGGGCGTACAACTGCATGGACTACCCGGTGGACACGTCGCAGGCCGACAAGGATGCCGCGCAGGCTCTCGTCGAGCAGAAGGCGCCGACCATCGCGCCGTACTGGCAGGGCGTCGACGTGTGCGAGGTCTGGCCCTACCCGCCGACCGGTGTGCGCGAGAAGATCACCGCCGACGGCGCGGCACCGATCGTCGTGGTCGGCACGACGAACGACCCCGCGACGCCGTATGCCTGGTCCGAGTCGCTTGCCGCCCAGCTCTCGTCCGGCGTCCTCGTCACCCGCGAAGGGGAGGGGCACACGGGGTACAACAAGGGCAACACGTGTGTCGACAGCGCCGTCGAGGGGTACCTCATCGACGGGACGGTGCCGCAGGACGGGCTTCGCTGCAGCCGGTGACGCGCCGGGGCATCCGCTGACAGAAGCCGCGCATCCGTGACACGCCCGGGTACTCCGGGGCGCGTCGCGACGCGGCCGCTCAGCGGCGCAGGACGCGGCGGCCGAGCGCGTTGCCGACCAGTTGCACGATCTGCACGATCACGATGATGATGAGCACCGCCGCCCAGGTGACCCACGGATTGAACTGCTTGAACCCGAAGTTGATCGCGAACTGACCGAGTCCACCGGCGGCCACGACGCCGGCCATCGCGGTCATGTCGATGAGTGCGACGACGATGAACGTGTACCCGAGGATCAGGGGCCCGAGAGCCTCGCGCGGGACGAGACGGAAGAGGATGCGCGCGCGGCTGGCGCCGGCCGCGCGGGCCGCTTCGATGACCCCGGGGCGCACGGTGAGCAGATTCTGCTCCACGATGCGGCTGATCGCGAAGAGCGACGCGATGGCGATCGCGAAGATCGCGAACGGGGCACCGATGCCGGGCAGGCCCAGCCCGCGTGCCAGGGGCTGAACGGCGGCGAGCAGGATGATGAACGGGATCGGCCGGAACGTGTTCACGATGACGTTCAGGACGCCGAAGACAGCGCGCTGCGGGAAGAGGCTCCCCGCGCGGGTCGCATACAGCGCCATGCCGAGGATGAGGCCGGCGAGCCCGCCCAGGATGAAGCCCGACGTGGCGACGTAGAGCGTTTCGAGGGTCGCGTCCCACAGTTCGGGGAGCAGGTCGATGAGCCTATCCACGGGTGCCCTCCTCGGTGAGCTCGGCGAAGGCCGATGCGGTGGCGAGCGCACGGTCCACGGCATCCGCCTCGCCCGTGAGAGCGAGCGTGAGATGGCCGAAGACGCGCCCGCGGATGTCGTTGATGCCGCCGTGGACGACCTCGAACCGCACCCCGTGCGTCGAGAGCGCCGCGAACACGTCGGCCTGTGCGGCAGCGCCTTCGCGGACGTCGAGAGTGACGATGCGGCCGGGATGGCGGGAGCGGAGCGTCGCGAGGTCGTCGCCGGTCGGGACGTCCTCGATGATGCTCGACACGAATCGGGCAGTGGCGGCGTGCCGCGGGGCCGAGAGGATGTCGAAGACGGCGCCCTCCTCGATGATGCGGCCGTGCTCCATGACGACGACGCGGTCGGCGAGGGTGCGGATGACATCCATCTCGTGGGTGATCACGAGGATCGTGACGCCGAGCTCGACGTTGACGCGCTTGAGGAGGCTGAGGACCTCCGCGGTGGTGTCGGGGTCGAGGGCGCTCGTGGCCTCGTCCGCGAGGAGGATGCGTGGGCTCGTGGCGAGGGCGCGGGCGATGCCGACGCGCTGCTTCTGCCCGCCGGAGAGCTGCTCGGGGTAGTTGCCCGCCTTGTCGCCGAGGCCGACGAATTCCAGCAGCTCCGCAACGCGGGCGCGGACCTCGGCGCGGGAGCGTCCCGCGACTTCGAGAGGGTAGGCGACGTTGCCGGCCACGGTGCGGGAGTCGAACAGGTTGAACTGCTGGAAGATCATTCCGATATCGCCGCGCAGGCGCCGCAGCCCCCGCTCGCCGAGGCGGGTGATGTCGACCCCGTCGACTTCGACCGTGCCGGAGGTGGGCGTCTCGAGCGCGTTGACGAGGCGCAGGACGGTGGACTTGCCCGCACCCGAGTACCCGATGATGCCGCAGATCTCTCCCGCAGCGATCTCGAGGGTCACGTCATCGACGGCCGTCACGGGCTGCGCGTCGCGCGTCGCGGCGGGGAACGTCTTGGTCACGCCACTCAGGCGGATGAGGGTCATGGATGCCTCCTGGCACGGCGCACGCGTGCGGCCCGCTCCGAGGAACGGGCCGCACGCGCGACTGTTGTCACTGGTTGGCGCGGATCTCGTCCTCGGTCTTCTTGAGGGAGTCGAGGAGGTCGCTGACCGGCGTCTTCAGGAGCACGGCGGACCCGCCGGCGGCCTCCTGCACGCCGTCCTGCACGGCCTTGGTGTCCTGGTAGATCTTCACGAGCTTCAGGTAGGTCGGGTTCTCGGCATCCGCAGCGCGCGCGGCAAAGATGTTGATGTACGGGAACGCGGTGGGGTCGGCGGGGTCGTCCTGCGCGAGCAGCTGGTCGGGGGTGAGCCCCGACTTGGTCACGAAGTCGTTGTTGACGACGGCGCCGGCGAAGTCGGGGAGCGACGACGCGGTGAAGTCGGCGGCGACCGCCTCGACCTTGACCTTGGAGCCGGGCTCGATGTCGGCGGTCGTGGAGAACACCGACCCGCCGTCCTTGAGCTCGATGAGCTTCGCCGACTGCAGCACGAGGAGCGCCCGGGCCTGGTTCGACTCGTCGTTCGGGACGGCGATCGTCTCGCCGGCGGGGATGTCGTCGACCTTCTTGTACTTCGTGGAGTACAGGCCCAGCGGGTAGATCGCCGTCGCACCGATCGGCACGAGGGTGTCGTTCGCCTTCACGTTGTAGGTGGCGAGGTAGATGATGTGCTGGAACTGGTTGAGGTCCAGCTCACCGGCCGCGAGTGCGGGGTTCGGCTGGTCGTACGAGTCGAAGTCGACGATGTCGACGGTGATGCCCTCCTTGGCCGCGGCCTCCTTGTAGGTGGCCCAGTACGGGTCGCCCGCTCCGACGACGCCGATCTTGACCGGCTTGCTCGGGTCGGCGTCGCCCGTCGAGGCGGGGGACGCGTTCGACGCGCAGGCGGCGAGGGCCAGCACGAGCGGGACGGCGAGGGCCGCGAGCAGGGACTTCGCGGTGAGGGATCGGCGGGACATGAGTGGTGCTCCTTTGGGTCAGGGCACCGCGTCGGCGCGGAGGGCACAGCTGACCTGGCTGTCCGCGCTCGCCTCATCGCGGTGCCACTTCGACGCTAGGCGGACGCGCGCGAGGCCTTCGAATCGGGCGTAACACGGCGACACCGGATGCCGTCACGACGTGCGGATCGGGCGATCCGCCGTGGCCAGGGGCGGCTGGTTCGCGGCAGGCATCCGAACCCTGTAAGATCGTTCCTCGTGCACGGCGATCTCGTCGCACGCCGCCCTAGCTCAGTCGGCAGAGCATTTCACTCGTAATGAAAAGGTCAAGGGTTCGATTCCCTTGGGCGGCTCCACAATGTCCTCCACCATCGACATCCTGATCGAGGTCTTCACCTGGATCGGATTCGCGGGCTTCCTCGCGCTCGCCGTGGTCATCGTCGGCGTCTGGGCGGTGGACGGCACCTGGTTGCCGGCGGAGGCGATCGTCGACCGCGAGGGCGGCGAGACCGTCGTCCGCTGGTACGACGCCGAGGGTGACGCGAACGTGGCCGTCGCCGATCCGTCGGATGCCGCGGCGCTCGCCGGCCGTGAGACGGCCTCGATCTGGTACCGCCACGGCTGGCGCGACCGGATGCGGCTCACCCGCCGCCCACCCGGGCTACGACGTCTCGTGCTCGCCGCGGGCGGCATGCTCGCGCTCGGGGTCCTCTGCCTCATCGCCGGGTGGGTGCTCTACTTCGCCCGATGAACCCCGCGCGCAGGTGGTGGGGATTTGCTAGCTAGGCTAGCGATATGAGCGCGCGCCGACAGTACGGATCCGCCCCCGTCGGGGGATCGCCGTCGCGATGGCTGCGCATCGGCATCCCCGTCGTCCTCGTGCTCATCTGGCTCGTCGGCGGGTCGATCGGCGGGCCCTACTTCGGCAAGGTCGACGAGGTCGCCACGAACGACCAGTCGAGCTTCCTGCCGTCTTCGGCGGAGTCGACCCAGGTGCAGGAACGTCTCGCCGACTTCACCGGCGGCGACACGATCCCCGCCGTCGTCGTCGTGACCGGCGACGGCGCGCTCACCCCGACCGATCTGACCAAGATCGCCGATCTCGCCGCCGCGATCGGGGCGGTCCCCGGCGTCGGCGAGGTCTCGCCCGCGCTCCCGTCGGAGGACGGTGAGGCGGCGCAGCTGTTCGTCCCGATCGAGACGGCCGGCGACGTGGGGGACACCGTCGCCGATGTCCGCGCCGCGATCGCGAGCAGCCTCCCCGATGGGCTGGATGCCTGGGTCACGGGCCCCGCCGGGTTCACGGCCGATCTCGTCGCGGGGTTCCTCGGCATCGACGGGATCCTCCTCGCCGTCGCGCTCGGGGCCGTGTTCGTCATCCTCGTGATCGTGTACCGCTCGCCGCTGCTGCCGGTGCTCGTGCTGCTCACCTCGACGTTCGCGTTGTGCGTCGCGCTCCTCACGGTGTGGTGGCTCGCGAAGGCGGGCGTCTTCGTGCTGAACGGGCAGGTCCAGGGCATCCTGTTCATCCTCGTCATCGGCGCGGCGACCGACTATGCGCTCCTCTACGTCGCGCGCTTCCGCGAGGCGCTCGCCTCGGGCAAGCGGCGATGGGATGCCACGACCTCGGCCTGGCGCGGAGCGTTCGAGCCGATCCTCGCGTCCGGCGGAACCGTCATCGCAGGGCTGCTGTGCCTGCTGCTGAGCGATCTTGCGACGAACCGTGCGCTCGGGCCGATCGCGTCGATCGGCATCGCCTTCGCAGTGCTGTCGGCGCTGACCTTCCTTCCCGCGCTCCTGGCGCTCACGGGGCGCGCTGCGTTCTGGCCGTTCGCGCCGAAGCCGGGCAGGGTCGGCGACGCCGGGCAGGCGGCCGAGGCGCTCGTCGCCGATCCCTCCGCCCCGGTGCGCGGATTCTGGGCGCGTCAGGCCCGCCTCATCGCCCGGCATGCCCGTCCGGTGTGGATCGTCACGACGGTCGTGCTGCTCGGGGCCTCGCTCGGCGTGCTGCAGTTGCAGGCGAACGGCGTGCCGCAGAGCGATCTCGTGCTCGGCGCCTCGGAGGCGCGTGACGGGCAGGCCGTGCTCGCCGACCACTTCGCCGCCGGTTCCGGGAGCCCCGCCTACGTGATCGTCCCGCAGGGCCGCGTCGCCGCGGCCGTCGGCGTGCTGGAGGACAGCTCCGGCATCGACAGTGTCGCCGCCGTGTCGCGGGATGCCGCGTCGGGCCAGGTCGGGGTGACGATCGCGGACGGGGAGCCCGTCTACACCGCGGCCGGTCCTCCCGGCACGGCGGCGCCCGAGCCCACGGTGTCGGGCGGTGACGTCCTGCTCGTCGCAACGCTCTCCGACGCGGCCGATTCGCTCGCCGCGGAGCAGACGATCCGCGATCTGCGGACGTCGTTCGATGAGGCCCTCGGCGCGGAGCAGGCGCTCGTCGGCGGCCCGACCGCGATCGATCTCGACACCAACGACACGTCGATCCGCGACCGGACCGTCATCATCCCGGTGATCCTCCTCGTGATCCTCGTCATCCTGATGCTGCTCCTCCGCGCGATCGTCGCCCCGGTGCTGCTGATCCTCAGCGTCATCCTGTCGTTCGGGGCGGCGCTGGGGGTGAGCGCGCTCGTCTTCCGTCACGTGCTCGATTTCCCGGGGGCGGACCCCGCCGTGCCGCTGTACGGATTCGTCTTCCTCGTGGCGCTCGGCGTGGACTACAACATCTTCCTGATGTCGCGCGTGCGCGAGGAGTCTCTGCGTCACGGCACACGCCCCGGCATCCTGCGCGGGCTCGTCGCGACCGGCGGCGTCATCACGTCGGCCGGGCTCGTGCTCGCCGCGACGTTCGCCGCTCTCGGGGTGATCCCGATCCTCTTCCTCGCACAGCTCGCGTTCATCGTGGCGTTCGGGGTGCTGCTCGACACGTTCGTCGTTCGCTCGCTGCTCGTTCCCGCCGCCGCGTACGATCTCGATCGCCGGATCTGGTGGCCGTCCCGACTGTCGCGCCGCGACAGCGGTAGCCTCGACACATGACCAAGGCACTTCTCATCGTCGATGTGCAGAACGACTTCACCGAGGGCGGGGCGCTCGGGGTGACCGGCGGCGATGCCGTCGCCACCGGGATCACCGCGCACCTCGCCGCCCACGCGGCGGATTACGCGGCCGTCGTGGCATCCCGCGACTGGCATGACGCCGACTCCGACAACGGCGGCCACATCGCCCTCGATTCGGAGCCCGACTTCGTCGACACGTGGCCCGTGCACTGCGTGGCGGGCACGCCGGGCGCGGAGTACGACCCGGGGCTCGACACGGCATCCATCACCGACCACGTCAAGAAGGGGCAGGGCAAGCCCGCCTACTCCCTCTTCGAGGGCGCGACGGATGAGGGGCGCACGGTGGCGGAGATACTCTCGGGCCTCGGCGTGACTGAGGTCGACGTCACGGGGATCGCGACCGACTACTGCGTGCGCGCGTCGGCGCTGGATGCCATCGAGCACGGCATCCACGTGCGGGTGCTGACCGGTCTGGTCGCCGGCGTCGCTCCCGAGTCGTCCGAAGCGGCGCTCGCAGAGCTCGCCCATGCCGGCGCCGACCTGGTGGTGGCGGCATGAGCGCCCCGGGCTGGTACCCCGACCCGTCGACGCCGGGCGGTCAGCGCTGGTGGGACGGCACGCAGTGGACGTCGCATCAGCAGGCTCCTGCCGCGGCCCCGGCGCAGGGTTACGCCGCGGCGCCGCCCGTCACCGGTTACGGCGTGGCACCGGCGCGGGTGAACGTCGAGACGAACACGCTGTGGATCTGGCTCGCGATCGTGGCGTCGCTGCTGCCGGTGCTCACCCTCTTCTTGATCGACTGGGATTCATACATCCGGATCGTCACGGATTCCACCGCGACCGGGCGACCTGCAACGGCGGAACTCCTCGCGTGGCAAGGGCAGGTGCTCGGGGTCTCGGCTCTCAGCTATGTCACCGCGGCTGCCTTCATCGTGTTCAGTTGGCTGGACTGGCGCGAACTGCGCCGGCGGGGAGTGCCCGCGCCCTTCCACTGGGCGTGGTCGTTCTTCGCCCTGCTCGGTTCCGGTGCGGCGGTCTACGTCATCGGGCGCACGGTCGTACTGCGTCGCCGCACGACGACGAGCCCGTGGCTTCCGCTGTGGGTCTGGATCGGGGGCACGGTCGCGACCTTCATCATCGCGATGGTCTGGATCTTGAATCTGGTGAGCGAAGTGACGAGCCGCCTCCTCGGGACGTACAGCGGGGCCTGAGCGGGGCTCAGCGGGGCGGTGCCGCGGCGTCGCGAGGCGCTTCTCGGGTGCGCTAGGTTCCCCCCATGCGGACTCGTACTGTCGTTCTCGCCCTGTCGCTGGTGTTCGGCCTCACACTGACGGGATGTGCAACTCCGTCGGCGGGCGCAGGATCGAGCGGCTCTGACGTTCCGGCGGAACCGACCGCCGCGAGCGAGTCGCCCGTCATCGCCGACCCCGAAGCCGCGGCCGCCCGTGCGCAGGCCCAGGCATGGGTCGATTCGGCGGTGCTCCCGCCCGAAGCCGTGGCGTCGGAGAACGCCCCGCTCGCCTTCGGCACCTACACGGCATGGCCGTGCGGCCCGATCGAGAAGCTCGAAGCCTACTGGACGATTCCCTCCATGACGGTCACACAGGCGGCGAACTGGCTGATGGCGCACCCGCCGGCGGGTCTCATGAGCACCATCGGGCGGCCGTACGAAGAAAACCCCGCGATCGACGGGGCCTCTGTCGGCTTCATCCCCCAGCTGGATGCCCAGGAGGGCATCGTCTACTCGGTCGCACGGAACGATACCGGCGTCGCGGTCAAGGCGGAGGTCGCCGCGCTCACGGCATCCGCGGTCTGCCCCACTCCGCCCGGTGGCGGGATGTGGGGCGCGCCCGGGCAGGGGTGATGGGCGGAGTATCCAGTCCGCGTCGGTGATCGCGGTCGGAGGCGCTCAACTCGTCGCGAACGCGGCGGGGAGCACGATCACGAGATAGCCGAGCAACGGCAGGCAGGCCATCGCGCCGAGGAGGGAGAGCCTGCCGTCGAAGGGTTCGGTCCGACGTAGCCCGCTTCTGCGCGCGAGAAGAGCGGCGGTGAGCCCGAGCGCGGCCAGGATCAGCGGAACCCAGATCGGTGTGGATCTGGTGAGGGTGAACGTCCACGCCAGTGCCGCCGAGATGACGCTGAGCCACGTGAACGCTCGCGTCATCGTGGAGGCGCCGGACGTGCCGGTAGCGGGCCCGGTGTGGGGTGCGTCATGCCCCGACGATAGCGCGCCGATCGGCCGAACGCGCACCTTGCGCGGG
This sequence comes from Microbacteriaceae bacterium PS02067, assembly GCA_029960085.1. Taxonomy (GTDB): domain Bacteria; phylum Actinomycetota; class Actinomycetes; order Actinomycetales; family Microbacteriaceae; genus Microbacterium. The sequence goes on from JASCPG010000034.1 coordinate 19,424, forward strand.
CGCAGGCCGTCACAGAATCGATGGCCGGGCAGGGGCTCGGATTTCGCCCAACTCGGTCGTTGAGCGGGCAGGGGAGTGGTACCGTTTTACGTACTACTCAGCCTGGGAGGGCAATCATGTCCGCTATCACCGCAACCGAAGCACGAAAGAGCCTGTTCGGGCTCATCCAACAGGTCAACGAAGACCACACGACCGTCGAGGTCGTCTCCCGACGCGGCAATGCCGTCATCATGTCCAAGGATGACTTCGATGCGCTGACCGAGACCGCCTATCTGCTGCGCAACCCTGCGAACGCGGAGCGGCTGCTTGAGGCGGTCGAGCGCGCACGTCGCGGCGAGTTCGAGCAGCACGACCTCCTGGACGCGTGACCCGCGCGCTTGCCTTCGACCCGAACGGGTGGGAGGACTACGTGTACTGGCAGACGCAGGATCGCAAGACCCTCAAGCGAATCAACATGCTGATCGCTGACATCCTTCGCGACCCGTTCGAAGGAATCGGCAAACCGGAACCACTCCGCCATGTACTGTCCGGAGCCTGGTCTCGGCGCACCGATGAGAAGAACCGCCTCGTCTATTACGTCACCGACGAACACGTCGTGATCCTCCAGACACGGGACCACTACTGACATCAGGGCGCCCGGTCGCCGGCCGTCTTGCGGGAGTTGATGGGTCAGGCGCTCAGCGGCTCGATTGTGTTGATCGGCGTGTCGGTACGAGCGAGCGCGAGGTCGTAGCCCTCCTGCAGTCGGAGCCAGAACTGGGGTGTGGTGCCGAAGAATGCGCCGAGGCGCAACGCGGTGTCCGCGGTAATCGACTGCTTGCCGCGGACGATCCGTGAGATGCGTGCTTGATCGACGCCGATGCGCTTGGCGAGCTCATACTGGCTCAGCCCGAACGGCTCGAGAAACTCCTCGAGCAGGATGTCACCCGGCGTCGAGAACTCGTCAGTGATAGTCGATGAATGCGACATTGTTTGCTTCCCCTCCGTCCCAGTCGAAGACCAGTCTCCATTGGTCGTTGACCCGGATGCTGTACGTTCCCGCCCGGTCGCCTTGCAGCTTCTCGAGGCGGTTTGAGGGCGGGATCCTCAGATCTTGGAGCTCCGCTGCCGCCTCGAGCATTTGGAGCTTGCGCACCAGACGCCTCCGGACGTCGGGTGGCACGCGTCGCGGTGAGGGGCCACCGAGCCAGTACTCCTCGATGTCCCGATCCGCGAACTTCACACCCTCATACTAGCGCAGCGCGCAAGTATGAGGAAGGGTCTGACGAGACGGTCAGCCGGCGCACGAATGGCGGTGCCTATCCGGGCAATGCACGATGGCGGTCTGTCGCGGGCTGTCACGACGCTCTTCGCCAGCGCCTCTTGTTAGTCGCTACCCATCCGCGCGTCAGGATGTGCGCCGCGTGTGTCAGGCCACCACGGATGTGGACGAGCAAGTCACTCAGGGCAATCGGATCGTCGGACGACACAAGCCTGGCGCGTGAACCAGCCTCGATCACTCGTCACACACGCCGCGGGCAAGGCTGATGCTGAGCATCTTGCGATCCCGGGTGGACACCGCGGAGTTGAGGCGGGCTGGTCGACAGAGGTTGTCCTGCTGTCAGCGCTTCTTGCGTGCGACCTTCTTTCGTCCCTCGCCGGTGAACGGGAACGCGAGGCCACGTCGCTCAGCCTCGGCTCGATGGGTCTCGTGTCTGTGGCCCACGCCCGCCTTCTCCCAGGAGGACTTAATGCAGGGCTGCCCCGTGGCAGCGGCACATTCCGAGCAGAGCTTCTCGTTCAACTGAGGCGTTCGCGGACGCCCGAAGACGATGCGTCCGTTCATCGACCCTCCGGTGCGGCCTTTCATCGTTCATCACTCGTTCCCATGATGGGAGACTAGCGAAGCTATCGTGGCGCCGATTCGGATTCACGGCCATGTCCTCGACAGTGAGTTGTCCTGTGTGCGGACGAGATGCAGATCCGACGAGGGTGTCCGAGTGCGCCAAGTCAGCATCGGCGAGGACTTCGCCGATAGGGGCCGCTCGGCGCCGGGTCCTCTTGGGATCACTATTGGGTCCACCGCGGGGAACGGAAGCGCCCACGATTCGCCCATCAACCTTTCACAAGTGCCCAGGACGCGCAGGGTTCTGTTCGCCTCCCGCTTTCGTTCGGGCGTGCGAGTCGTGAGCAATGAGTGTGGGCGGGAGTCGATAGGTTCGTCGTATGAGCGACTCCCCGGATCAGGTAATCGCGAAGGACAACTTCAACCAGTTCAAGCGAGAGAACTATCCGAAGTTGTCCGACGACGACGCCTTCGAGCGATTTGCCATGAGCCTGCTACTGAAGCGCTACGGTGCAAGCCCCGGGGACATTGAGCAAGGTCTCGTGTCCGGAACCGACGATGGTGGAATCGACGGGTTCTACTTCTTCCTCAATCGCCGAGAGCTTGTGGGGTCAGATTCCTTGCGGCTGACGAATCGGAAGAACGCCCTGGAAGGTCTGCAGACCGGCTTGTCGTTGGACGTCGTCGTCGTTCAAGCGAAGAACGAGTCGAGCTGGGACACCAACGTCTTTCCGAAGATTGAAAGCACCCTGAAGGCGATCTTTGACAACAACCAGTCGGCCGCTGACCTGAGGGCATTCCCGCTCAACGAGGACATCGTCGAAAAGGCGATGACATGGCGAAAGCTGCGGTCCAGAATGGCAATGCTCGTGCCCGTCGTTCACTTTCACGTGCACTACGCGACGTTTGCGAAGCAGGTCGGCGTCAACGCCTATATGAAGACGAAGTCGCGACAGCTGAAGAGCTGGCTCACAACCAGTCTCCCAACTGGAAGCACAATATCGGTGGACTACGTCGGGGACGCGGAGATCGTCACACGGCTGCGCACCGGGACTGATTTCATGGCGAAACTGGTGTTGACCAAGCTTCCAATTCGTGAGGCCAATGCACTCGTCGGCCTCGTCGCGATCAAGGACTATCTCAAGTTCCTTCGATACGACAGGTCCAAGGTGATCCGGGACGAGATGTTCGCAGTGAATGTCAGGGACTACGCCGGATCGAACGTTCGTGTAAACGATGCAATTGGAAGAACCCTCGCCAGCGACTCGGAGTCCTCTTTCTGGTGGCTAAACAATGGGATCACGATCATCGTAGACAAGGCCGACAATCCACTCGAACTGGAATGGGTTCTGACAAATCCCCTAATCGTGAACGGCCTTCAGTCCTCCCACGTGATACACGAGCAAGACCTCGCGAAAGGCATCACGAAGAAGCGACTCAACCAATCCGTGCTGGTCCGAGTAATTACTGAGTCGGACCCCGACGTCCGTGAGGCGATCATCAGCGGAACCAACAATCAGACCGCAATCGCAAGCCTTCAGCTTCACGCGAACGAGGAGAAGCAGCGGCGCATCGAGGAGTATCTCCGCGCGTCTGGCTGGTACTACGAGCGCCGACGCTACCAGTACCGCGGGGTTAAGGCGGCCGCGAGCCGAATCCGCAACATGACCGAAGTGGGTCAGGCAGTGATGGCCTTCCGCCTACTCCAGCCCGACACTGCGCGCGCACGCCCAACCTCGCTGCTCGGAAGCACTGCCGGCTGGGACAAGGTCTTCGACCCCAACGAGTCCGAAGAGCTCTACCTGAAGGCTCTCTTGGTGGTGGACGGCGTTGACGATTACCTAAGGTCGTCCGCGGCGCGAGCGATCGCCGACGATCCAACCAACGCTCGGTATTACCTCGTTTCCGGTTACGCCTTGCGCTCGTCCGGCGTAAAGAAGCTAGGAGACTTCGAGAAGGTTCCCACCTCAAGCCTAAAGCGAAACCCATCCCAGGCCACGCTTACTGGCCTTCACCAGCTGTTGTACGCAGAGGTCGCGAAACTCGATGACGGTAAGACAGCGATGGATCGGATGTTCAAGGGTGGCAAGCTCAAGATCGCGTTCTTCGATGAGATTCTCAAACTGAACGCAGCCTGAGCAGATCCACTTCCCGGGGGGTCCACGACGCCCGTCGCACTTGTTGGAGGCAACTGCGCAGGAACCCGGTGATCGCGCGGCCTAACAGCTTGTGAATTATTGCTGCTCACAGAGCGGTCGCCCACCGCGCGGGAGTGGGGCGGATGTCGCTCTGCACTGCGACCGTCGTCGCCGGTTGCTCATCGGATCGCCGGGACCGTCATGAGTCGTGAACGGACACGCGCCTTTCGCAGAAGACCTGTCCGTAAAGATGCCATTCCGGCTCCCCTCGAGCGAGACAATCGACGAGGCTCCGATCGCTCCGGACTCACGCCCGGGTAGCCGACGTCGTATGCAAGCACCGAGCCCGATCGGAGATGTTGACACAGGACGATGCACGCGCGTGCATTCGAACGCGTTGACGACCGCTCAGATGTTGTCAAAGTGTTGTCACGGAGAGTTTTCCTCGAACACCTAACCGCTGGGATCCCAGTGTTTTCACGGGTTCTGAGGAGAAAAACGCGGTGGGCCCCGTGGGGCTCGAACCCACGACCCGCGGATTAAAAGTCCGATGCTCTACCGACTGAGCTAGAGGCCCCTGTGCCTCCAGCGTATCCGGTCGCGCTGACCCCCGCGTTCGGTGGCCGCACACGCAGGCGCGGCCACCGGCATCCCCCTGCCGGTGGCCGCGCGCGGACCTGATCAGTTGGTCGGCATCAGCACCGAGTCGATCAGGTACACGGTCGCGTTGGCCGTCTGCACGCCGCCGCAGATGACCTTCGCGCCGTTCACCATCCACTCGTCGCCCGAGCCCGTGACGTCGACGTCCGTGCCCTCGAGCGTCTTGTGCATGCCGGCGATCTTGCTCGGCTCGATCTGCCCCTGCACCACGTGGTAGGTGAGGATCTTCGTGAGCGCCGCGCTGTCGGTCTTCAGCGAGTCGATCGTGCTCGCATCGATCTTCGCGAACGCGTCGTCCACCGGCGCGAACACGGTGAACTCGCCGCCGTTGAGCGTGTCGACGAGGTTCACGTCGGGGTTCAGCTGCCCGCTGACCGCCTTCACGAGCGTCGTCAACATGGGGTTGTTGGATGCCGCGACCGCCACCGGGTCCTGAGACATCCCCTGAATGGAGCCTGCGCCCGAGGGCACCGCGCTCGCGTAGGCGGCACAGCCCGGGCCGACGAGGTTCGCCGCCGGGTCGGCGGTCATGCCCTCGGGGGTCGCGGACGGCGACTCCTGCGTCATGCCCTGCGGCGTCTCGGCGGGGGTCGACGACCCCATCGAGCACCCCGCGAGCGCGAAGGAGCCGGCGATGGCGAGAGTGAGAACTGCGGTGATCTTCTTCTTGGTGCTGAGCATGATGACCTCCATGGATCGGTGACCGCGGGGTGCGGCCTCGATGCTGGTTCGGAGCCTCGAACGAATCGGATTGGAAAGAATCCGAGGCAATCCGAAACCCCCTCCGCGACGAACAGCTCTCGACGCGGACGGGAGCATCGTGGAACTCATCATCATCGGCCTTCTCGGGGGCCTCATTACCGGCATCTCGCCGTGCATCCTGCCGGTTCTGCCGGTCATCTTCCTCACCGGCGGCGCGCAGTCGGCACGCTTCGACGGGGCACCCGTGCCCGCACGGCGCAGTCGCCCCTTCCTCGTGATCGCGGGGCTCATGGTGAGCTTCACGCTCGTGACGCTCGTCGGGTCGTTGCTGCTGGGCCTGCTCGGCCTGCCGCAGGACGTCATCCGGTGGGCCGGGATCGTCGTGCTCGTCCTCATCGGCATCGCGATGATCGTGCCCCGCTTCGAGCAGATGCTCGAACGGCCCTTCCAATGGATCCCGCGGCGCGAGGTCGCCAACGGCGGCAGCGGCTTCGGCGTCGGGCTCGCCCTCGGCGCCGTGTTCGTCCCGTGCGCCGGCCCGGTGCTCGCCGCGATCATCGTCGCGGGTGCGACGGGCAGGATCGGCCTCGACACCGTCCTGCTCACGGCCTCGTTCGCCATCGGGGTCGCGATCCCCCTGCTCGTGTTCGCCCTCGCGGGTCGCGGCGTCGTGGAGCGCATCCGCGCGTTCCGCACCCGCGAACGGGGCCTCCGGATCGCGGCCGGCGTCGCGCTCCTCGCGCTCGCCCTCGGGCTCGCATTCAACGTGCCGCAGCAGCTGCAGCGACTCGTGCCCGACTATACGGCGCAGCTGCAGAAAGACCTGACCGACAACGACCAGGCATCCGAAGCACTCGGGCTCGGCGGCCTCGTCACCGACGAGAACCGCGACCTCGACAAGTGCACGAACGGCGCTGAGGAGCTCGAATCGTGCGGCACGGCCCCGGCCCTCCGTGGCATCCAGAGCTGGCTCAACACCCCGGGCGGCTCCGCGATCGATCTCGAAGCGCTGCGCGGCAAGGTCGTGCTCATCGACTTCTGGGCGTACTCCTGCATCAACTGTCAGCGGTCGATCCCGCACGTGGTCGCGTGGGATGCCGCCTACCGCGACGCGGGCCTCGCCGTCATCGGCATCCATTCACCCGAGTACGCGTTCGAGAAGGATGCCTCGAACGTCGCCGCCGGCGCGCGCAACTTCGGCATCACCTACCCGGTCGGCCTCGACAACACCCTCTCGACCTGGACCGCGTACCGCAACCGCTACTGGCCGGCGCACTACCTGATCGACGCCCAGGGCACGGTGCGGCACATCTCCTTCGGAGAGGGGAACTACGCCGCGACCGAGAAGCTCATCCGCGAACTGCTGCGCGACGCCGACCCGGGCGTGACGCTCCCCGCCGCGACCGAAGTCGCCGACGACACACCCGACGCGGGATCGACGACCCGCGAGACATTCCTCGGCTCGTCGAAGGACGTCAACTTCGCCGGCCCCGACGCCTATCAGGCGGGGGAGCGGAGCTACACCTTCCCCGCGTCGCAGCCGGCCGACACGTTCGCGCTCGACGGCGACTGGTCGGTGCAGACGCAGTTCGCGACTCCGGAAGCAGGCGGCGATGCACGCGTGCGGCTCGACTACCACGCCGCCGAGGTGCGCACGGTGCTCGCCGGAACGGGTGAGGTGACGGTCCATCGCGCCGACGGCTCCTCCGAGACGATCGCGATCGCAGGGACGCCCCGCTCGTATCCGCTCGTGCAGACGACGGGCATCGAGGCGGGAGTGCTGACCCTCGACGTCACGCCGGGCGTGGAAGTGTACTCGTTCACGTTCGGCTGACGACAGAGCGGGCGAAGACGGAACGAGTACGACATGCTGGGGGAGATGGTCATCGACGGTATCGAGGTGTCGGACGAGCCTGCGCCCCGCGATCACGCGGCGGAACTGCTCGCGCTGGTCGCATCACGCGATCAGGACGCCTTCGCGCGCCTCTACGACATGCTGTCGGACCGTGTCTTCGGCCTCATCCTCCGTGTGCTCGTCAACCGCGCCCAGAGCGAAGAAGTGCTGCAGGAGGTGTTCCTGGAGATCTGGCAATCCGCCGCGTCGTTCGCTCCGAACAAAGGTCAGGGGAGGACGTGGATCATGACGATCGCACATCGCCGGGCCGTCGACCGGGTCCGCTCGGCACAGGCCGGGGCCGACCGCGATGAGCGTGCCGGGCTCCGCGACATCCACACGGCGCAGGCGGGAGTCGAAGAGCAGGTGGAGCTGCGCATCGAGAGCAGACGCGTCGCCGGCGCCCTCGCCGCTCTGCCCGAGGCGCAGCGTGAGGCGCTCACCCTGGCCTATTTCGGCGGATACAGTCAGAGCGAGATCGCGGCGCTGACCGGGGCGGCGCTGGGAACGATCAAGACGAGGATGCGAGACGGTCTCTCGCGACTGCGACGGGAAATGGGGGTGGCGTGATGAACGAGCAGGAGTTCGCCGAGCTCTCGGCAGGCCACGCCCTCGGAGCCCTCTCCGGCGACGATGAGCGCGCCTTCCGTGACGCGCTCGCCGCGCACCCGGAGTGGCAGCACATCGTCGATCTCGATCTGCGCACCGCCGGCGAGCTCGCGGACGCCGTCCCGCCCGTCGCCGCGCCGCGGCGCCTGCGCGCCTCGATCCTCGACACGATCACCGCCGAGCCGCAGCCCGCCGGCGTGTCGGAGCCCGATCCCGCGGATGCCTCCGCCACGACCGGGCGAGCCGAGCCGGCTGCCGATCCGGGCGCCCGAGACGAGCCGCTGCCCACCGACGTGGTCCAGACGGTGCGCGGCAAGAACTGGCGGCGCGGACTGTTCGCACTCGTCGCCTCCTTCGTGCTCCTCGTCGGTGTCGGCTGGGGCGTCGGCGCCATCGCGGCACTGTGGCAGACGCCGCCCGCGGTGACCGCACTCGAGCAGATCCAGCGTGCCCCGGATGCCTCGTCGGCTTCGGCGGACTTCGACGGGGGCAGCGCCACGGTGCACTGGTCCGAGAGCCTGGGCGAGACGGTGCTCGTCGCCGACGGGCTCCCGGCGCTCCCGAGCGACCGCACCTACGAGCTGTGGTTCGTGCGCGGCGAGCAGGCCGTCGCAGCCGGGACGTTCTCGGCCTCCAGGGGCACGAGCACCGCGCAGCTGGAGGGTGCGATGCAGCCGGGCGACACGATCGCTGTGACCGTCGAACCGGCCGGCGGGGCGCCGGACGGCGTCCCCACGACGACCCCCGTCCTGGCGGTGCCGACCTCGACCTGACCGGCCGCGCGCCTTCGGAGCCCGGCTACCCTGGAACGATGAGCGACGACGAGCAGCGGGGGTTCCACAAGCCCGTCCAGCGCCCGGCATCCACCTTCGATCGGCGCTTCGGGTCGACCGATCCCGCAGAGGTCTCGCGGGCGGCGCACGCCACGGCATCCGCTCTGATCACGCGCGTGCGCGACGAACCCGCCGAAGACGTCATCGACCGCCTGGTCTCCTTCACCGACACCCACGGGATCGACACCATCGCCGAACTGTGGGCGCACTCGTCGCCGCTGTCGCTGCCCGGCGCGCTCTGGCGGCTGTACCTGCTGCAGCTCATGGTGCGGGATGACCCGCACACGGCGGCCCTGCTCTACGAACGCGGGCGCGTCCTGCACGGGACGGTCCACGACGTCGTCGCAGGCGCTCCGACCCCCGCCGGCCCCGAAGAGCTCACGGTGCTCGTCGACGAGATCCTCCGCGGCGTCTTCGCGGGCGATTTCGCTGTGGCGCTCGACCGCGCGGCATCCTTCTGCCGCGTCGAAGCCGCGGGCGCGGTCGACCTCGCCGACGACCACGACGCGGCGGAGCCCGAGCGGGCGCAGTCGCTCACGGCGCGCGCCCTGCGTCTCGACACGTATGCGGACGACCTCACCGCCTGTGCGGGCCTCTGGCGCCGCGACATGCTGACCTGAGCCGCGTCCTGCATCCCGGCACAGAAGTGCCGGGCCGCAGAACGCCCGGTGACGTGGCCGCAGGGCGGGAGAGGCGTCCCGCCTCCCGGCACAGAAGTGCCGGGCCGCAGAACGCCCGGTGACGTGGCCGCGGGGCGGGAGAGGCATCCTGCATCCCGGCACAGAAGTGCCGGGCCGCAGAACGCCTCTCGGCGAAAGGCCGCTCATAGCGGCGAAAGATGGAGCCCGGGGTTACTGCGGCCCGGCTGATTCAGTGTAACAACGGGCCGGGCGTCATTCATTCCCCGGCGTAGGCTCGGGGCATGGCCTGGCGCTTCGCACTCATGATCGATCCCGTCGACGCCGCTGATGCGCGCGCCGACTACGCCGACACGTTCACCGCGCTCGATCCCGCCGCTCCCGCGCTGACGGTCGGCGAACTCAGCACGCAACGCGGTGACGGCATCTTCGAGTCGATCGGTGTCATCGACTCGCACCCGCAGGAGGTCGCCGCCCACCTCGAACGCCTCGCCCACTCCGCGCGCCTCTGCGACCTGCCCACCCCGAACCTCGACCAGTGGCGCGCCGCCGTCGCCCTCGCGGCCGCGCAGTGCGGCGCGGGGGAGGCGGTCATCAAGCTGATCCTCAGCCGCGGTGTCGAGCACGGGCCGGCGCCGACCGCGTGGGTGACGGCGGCCGAGGCATCCGATTTCACGCGCGCGCGCACCGAAGGCATCCGCGTCGTGACCCTCGACCGCGGCTACGCGCTCGACGCGCCCGCGCACGCACCGTGGCTGCTGCTGGGTGCCAAGACGCTGTCATACGCCGTGAACATGGCGGCGCTGCGCGAGGCGAACCGGCGCGGAGCCGACGACGCGATCTTCCTCTCGAGCGACGGCTACGTGCTCGAGGCGCCCACCGCCTCGCTGATCCTCCGCCGCGGCGACACGTTCGTCACGCCCGCACCGAACGGGGGCATCCTGCACGGCACGACGCAGCTGAGCCTGTTCGAGCACCTCGACGCCCAGGGCTACGAGACCGTCTACGCCACCATCCCTGCCGAGAGCCTCGGTGCGGCGGATGCGGCCTGGCTCGTCTCGAGCGTGCGCCTCGCTGCGCCGATCACCGCCGTGGACGATGCGCCGATGCCCGTGGATGCCGCGCTCACGGCATCCATGAACGCCTACCTCCTCTCGCCGCGCGACTGACGCCCGCTCGCGGGGAGCACGAAAACAGGAGATCTCACCAAAACAGGACGCTTTCCCCAGAAAACGTCCTGTCTCGGTGAGATCTCCTGTCTCGGTGACGCGACGCGCGCCGGCGCGCGGTCACCCGCCCCGACTCACCCGAATCGGCCGGAGACGTAGTCCTCCGTGGCCTGCACCGACGGCGAGGTGAAGATCGTGTCGGTGTCGTTGTACTCGATGAGCTTGCCGGGCTTGCCGGTGCCGGCGATGTTGAAGAAGGCGGTCTTGTCGCTGACGCGGGATGCCTGCTGCATGTTGTGCGTCACGATGACGACCGTGTACTCGTTCTTGAGCTCCTGGATGAGCTCCTCGATCGCGAAGGTCGAGATCGGGTCGAGCGCCGAGCACGGCTCGTCCATGAGGAGCACGTCGGGGGAGACCGCGATCGCGCGCGCGATGCAGAGACGCTGCTGCTGGCCGCCGGAGAGCCCCGCGCCGGGCTTGTCGAGGCGGTCCTTGACCTCGTTCCAGAGGTTCGCACCCTGGAGCGACTTCTCGACGAGGGCGTCCGCGTCGGACTTCGAGATGCCCTTGTTGTTCAGGCGCACCCCCGCCAGCACGTTCTCCTTGATCGACATCGTCGGGAACGGGTTCGGCCGCTGGAAGACCATGCCGACCTGGCGGCGCACGAGCACCGGGTCGACGCCGGGGCCGTACAGGTTGTCACCGTCGAGGAGCACCTCGCCCTTGACGTGGGCGCCGGGGATGACCTCGTGCATGCGGTTGAGCGTCCGCAGGAACGTGGACTTGCCGCAGCCCGACGGGCCGATGAAGGCGGTCACCGTGCGCGGGCGGATGTCGATGGACACACCCTCGACGGCGAGGAAGTCGCTGTAGTAGACGTTGAGGTCGTTGACTTCGATGCTCTTGGACATCGGATGCCTTTCTGGGACAGACCCGGGGGGTCAGCGGGTCTTCGGCGCGAACACCATCGCGACGATACGGGCAATGAGGTTGAAGATGATGACCAGGATGACGAGCAGCAGTGCCGCACCCCATGCCTGGGCCTGGGAGGCGTCGATGTCCTTGCCGGGGAAGCTGTAGGCGGTGTACGCCATGACCGGCAGGGTCTGCATCGGGTCCTGGAACGGGTTGACGTTCAGGCTGTCGGTGAAGCTCGCCGCGATGAAGATCGGGGCGGTCTCGCCGACGACACGGGCCACCGCGAGGACGACACCGGTCACGATGCCGCTCGCCGCCGTGCGCAGCACGATCTTGATGATCGTCGTCGAGCGCGGCACACCGAGCGCGAAGGATGCCTCGCGCAGATCTGCCGGCACCAGGCGGAGCATCTCCTCGGTGGAGCGGATCACGATCGGGATCATCAGGACGCACAGGGCGATCGAGGCGGAGAAGCCGGAGAACGCCTTCGGGCCGACGATGAGCGCGAACAGCGAGAACGCGAACAGACCCGCGACGATCGAGGGGATGCCCGTCATGACGTCGACGAGGAACGTGACCGTGCGTCGCAGCGGATTGTTCGGCTGCGCGTACTCGACGAGGTAGACGGCGGCGAGGATGCCGATCGGCACGGAGATCAGCGCAGCGATGCCCGTGATGATGAGCGTGCCGACGACGGCCTGCCAGGCGCCGGGCGTCGCGACGACCTCGAGGGTGTTCGGGTCGAACGTCGTCCCGCCGACCTGGGTGACGAACTGCCAGTTGAGGACGCCCATGCCCTTGATGAACACCGTGAGCAGCGTCGAGACGAGCGGGATGAGGGCGAGGAGGAACGCGGCCGTCACGAGTCCCCGCACGACGCGGTCGGTGGCGCGGCGACGGCCTTCGACGATCGTCGATCCGACGCCGATGGCGAGGAGGTAGACGATGGCGGCGATGATGAGCCAGCCGGGCAGCGAGAAGGCCTGCAGCACGAGCATGATCACCGCGACGGCGGCGAACGCGCCCACCGCGAGGGCGGGCTCGATGAAGCGGGGCAGCTGGCCGCTGGTCAGCGCGCGCTGCTCGGTGGCAGCAGCCGGGGCGGTGGTGGTCACGAGCGCTTTCCCTTCTTGCGGCGGCCCTTGGCCCCAGGCCCGGTCGCCGCGATGATGTAGCGCGCGAGCATGTTCACCGCGAGCGAGACGACGAAGAGCATCAGACCGGTGCCGATGAGCGCCGAGCGCTGCAGGTCGGTGGCGATGGGGAAGTTCAGGGCGATGTTCGCGGCGATCGTCTGCGAGTTGTAGCCGTCCGTGAGGATGCGCAGCGAGAAGATCAGCGACGGCGAGACGATCAGCGCGATCGCCATGGTCTCGCCGAGCGCGCGCCCGAGGCCGAGGAGCGTCGCAGAGACCATGCCGCTGCGTGCGTAGGGGATGACCGAGAGGCGGATCATCTCCCACCGGGTCGCGCCGAGGGCGAGCGCGGCCTCTTCGTGCAGGCGCGGGGTCTGCAGGAAGATCTCGCGCGTGATCGACGTGACGATCGGGAGGATCATGACCGCGAGCACCACGCCACCGGCGAAGAGGGTCGAGCCGGTGCTCGAGACGGGATCGGCGAAGATCGGGATCCATCCGAAGTACTGGTTCAGGAAGTCGGCGAACGGCAGTAGGAAGGGGCGGATGACGATGATGCCCCAGAGGCCGAAGACGATCGAGGGGACGGCCGCGAGCAGGTCGACGACGTAGCCGAGCGCTCCGGCCAGGCGCCGCGGCGCGTAGTGCGAGATGAACAGCGCGATGCCGATCGCGACCGGGGTTCCGAGCACCATCGCGATGAGGGCTGCCCAGATGCTTCCCCACAGGAGCGGGCCGACGTAGTCCCAGAAGCTCGCCCAGTCGTTGTTCTGGTAGCCGGCGAGCTCGCCTTCGGACCAGTTGGCGGTGATCGCCGGGAGGCCCTTGAGGATGAGGAAGATGGCGACGCCGGCGAGGATCACCATGATCGACACGGCGGCGCCGGTCGAGAGCCCGAGGAAGATCGTGTCGCCTGGGCGGCGTTTGGTCGACGGGCGCACGGCGCCGTTCGCGGCTGCGGTTGTCGTGTCAGTCACAGGTGCGTCTCCGCTGTCGGGTGGTCATCGGGTCTCCTCGGGTCTGCCGAGCGCCTCCACCGAGCCGAGGGATCGGGGGGAGCGCTCGGCTCAGCCCGACCCGCGAAGCGGGCCGGGCTGAGCCGAAGGGATTACTTGATCGCAGCCAGCGTCTTGGCCGCGGCCTCGAGGACCGAGGTCGGCAGCGGCGCGGAGCCCGCGTTCTTCGCGGCGACTTCCTGGCCCAGCGACGAGGTCACGAAGCCGAGGTACGACTTGACGAGCTCGGCCTGCTTGGCGTCCTTGAACGTGGTGCAGGTGACGGCGTACGAGACCAGCGGGATCGGGTACGTCTCAGCGGTCAGCTTCGAGTAGTCGAACTTCTTCGACAGGTCGCCCTCGACGCCGTTGGAGGCATCCACAGCGGCGACGTCGAACGTCTTCGAGACGGCCTCGCCCGAGTACGCGACCGCGGTGCCGTCCTGGAGGATCGACGCAGCGTTCAGGTCACCGATGGCGGAGTGGTCGGCGTAGCCGATGGTGCCAGAGCCCGACTTCACGGCCTCGACGACACCGCTGCCGCCCTTCTGCTTCGAGACGTTGCCCTCGACCGGCCAGTCCTTGCCCGCGGGGTAGGTCCAGACCGAGGTCTGGGTCGCGGCGAGGTAGTTGGTGAAGTTCTGGGTCGTGCCCGAGCCGTCCGAACGCGCGACCGTGGTGATCGGGCCGGCGGTGAGCGCCGAGCCGTTGTCCTTCGTGATGGCCGGGTCGGACCAGTCGGTGATCTGCAGCGCGAAGATCTTCGCGATCGTCTCACCCGAGAGGGAGAGCTTCGTGACGCCGGGGATGTTGAAGATGATCGCGACACCGTCGAGGTAGACGGGGATGTTCACGCCGCCCTCGGTGCACAGCGCCTTGGACTGCGTGGTCTGGTCGGCGTTCAGCGGCGAGTCGGAGCCCGCGAAGTCGTACGCGCCGGAGAGGAAGTTGGTGACGCCACCGCCGGAGCCCTGCGACTTGTCGTAGTTGATCGTGACGTTCTTCGCCGTGGCGTTGTACGCCGTGGTCCACGCCTGCTGGGCGTTGGACTGGGCGCTCGAACCACCGGAGGTGATCGTGCCGGACAGGCTCGGGTCGATCGTGAACTCGACGTTGGAGTCGGCGGGCGACTCGGAGGCAGACGGCGTGGAGCCGGTGTCGGAGGTCGACGCGCAACCGGCGAGCGTCAGGGCCGCGATGGCGGCGACAGCGCCCAGCTGGGCGATGCGGGTGATCTTCACTGTGAATCCTTCACTGTGGTCGGGGTGGGGTTCGGCCCGGTGCAGGGCTCGACCTGACGGTAGACACCGACTCTTACGGGAGTGGGCTGTGCGGGTGAACGAGAGGTGAACGGTGATGCCTGTTGAGGGGGTGGAACGCGCCGCTGTTCTTCTGCGGTTCACCTGGGGCCGATACCCTGTGCGCCATGTCGAAGACCAGCAAGGCCGAGCGCGACGCGCTCGACGCCATCAGCGAGGCATCCACCGCCGTCAAGCGAGCCGAGAAGGCCGCCCGTACGCTGCCCAAGAAGCAGGCGCGCGCGCTCGAGGACTACATCGACGAGGCGCGTGACGCCGTCGACGTGTCGAAGAAGAAGGTCCGCAAGATGCCCCGCAAGGTCGCCAAGGCCGCGGAGCGCGCCGCGCGCCGCCTCGAGCGGGCGGTCGCGACGTCCCTCGCGAAGGCCGAGCGCAAGGCGCAGCTGCGCGCCGACGCCCGCCGGGCCGCGGCGGATGCC
>JASCPG010000035.1 GCA_029960085.1 Microbacteriaceae bacterium PS02067
CTCCCCGGTCGTGGGCGGTGGGGGCGCCGTCTCGTGCAGTTCGCGGTGGCGGCGGGGTCGGGCGCGGGGTCGGGGTCGGGTTCGGGGTCGGGGTCGGGTTCGGGCGCGGGCTTCGTGGACAATACCGATCCCGCACCGCCGCTGCTCCTCGGCGGGGCCATCGCCTTCGTTCTCGGCCCGGGTCCGCGCGCCGACGCGGTCGTCGCGGCCTGCACGCGGGAGGGAAGGCAGGTGCGCGCGGTCGATGATCCGACGGGCGGCGCGGGTCTCGATGGGGCAGCCGGCGCGGGTGACGTGATCGGCGCGAGGGGGTCCGCTGAGCCGAGTGGGCGAGCGGGGACGGCGGCGATCGCAGGCACGGGCGGCGCCGCGCAGGAGGGCGGATCGGCGAGGGCGCAGATGCAGAGTCGGGGTGGGTCGCCTGGTGCGCAGGAGCCGGTGGTGATCGGATCGCCCGAGGCCTGGCTCGCGCAGTGGCGCGCGCTCGCCGCCGTGCGCGAGCGGGCGACGCTCGTCGTCGACGCCGATTGCGCCGCCGAGTACCGCGCGATCACGGGTCGGCGAGACCTTCCCCCGCACGCTCGCTCGGGCGCCGGACGGGCTTGGGCGCTCACGCCGGGGGCACCGCCGCGGCGCGTCACTCTCCCGGGGGCGACGTAGACGGTGCCCGCCGGCACCTCGAGCAGTCAGAACGCGCGCCGGAGGAACCCGCGCCAGCGGAGGGCGGTACCGCCCGAGCCTTCCCGTCCGCGGCGGGAGCGGGGCCGCGCTCGCGGGGAGCGGGGGCCTCCGCCCTCAGACGAGCGCTTCCGCGAGGCTCAGCGACGCGGCTCCGTGCGCCGCGGCGACGCCGGCGTTGACGATGCGTCCCGCCGTCGTGTTGAGACCCAGCGCGAGCGCGGTATCCGCCCGCAGCGCGTCGCGCCACCCGAGCGATGCGATCTTCCGGACGTACGGGAGCGTCGCGTTGGTGAGGGCCGACGTGGACGTGTTCGGTACCGCGCCCGGCATGTTGGCGACGCAGTAGAAGACGCTGCCGTGCACGGTGAAGGTCGGGTCGGCGTGCGTCGTCGGGTGGGTGTCCTCGAAGCAGCCGCCCTGGTCCACGGCGATGTCGACGAGCACGGACCCGGGTCGCATGCGGGAGACCATCTCGTTCGTCACGAGCTTCGGCGCCTTCGCTCCCGGGATGAGCACCGAGCCGATGACGAGGTCGGAGGCGATGACGGCGCGGTCGAGGTCGAGAGGGTTCGAGGCGGCTGTCTTCACGCGTCCCTGGAAGTGGTCGTCGAGGAAGCGTAGCCGGGCGATGTTCGTGTCGAAGATCGTCACGTCGGCGCCGAGACCTGCCGCGATCACGGCGGAGTTCGCGCCCGCGACACCGCCGCCGACGATCGTCACCGTTGCCGGGCGCGTGCCGGGAACACCCGACATGAGAAGGCCGAGGCCTCCGGCCGAGCGCATCAGGGTCGCCGCCCCGACCGTCGGTGCGAGGCGCCCTGCCACTTCGCTCATCGGCGCGAGGAGCGGAAGCCCGCCGCCGTCGAGCTGCACGGTCTCATACGCGATCGCCGTCACACCGTCTGCCGTCAGACGCTCGGTGAGCGGGCGGTCGGCGGCGAGGTGCAGATACGTGAAGATCACGAGGTCGTCGCGGAAGTACCCGTACTCAGCCGCGATCGGCTCCTTGACCTTCAACAGCAGCTCCGCGCGCCCCCACACCTCGGCGGGGTCATCGACGAGCGTCGCTCCCGCCGCTTCATACTCGGCATCCGACATCGACGAGCCGACGCCGGCGCCGCGCTGTACGAGCACGTCGTGACCGGATGCCACGAGATCGTGGACACCCGCGGGCGTGAGTGCCACCCGATACTCGTTGTTCTTGATCTCGGTGGGAACGCTGATACGCATGAGACTCCTCTCTGGGTCCCGCGCCGCCTTGCCGGGTGGGCTGCGGAGGCCGCGGGACGGCTACACCGTCGGCCGGATGAGGCCCACGTCCTGTCCGCCGCCCGTGATCGTGAGCGGAAGCTGTGTCAGGGTCTGCGCCGCCTCCGCGGGGGAGAGGGCGCCGACCCGCTGGAGCAGGGAGATCGCGACGGCTGTGGCCGCCCGCCCCGATCCGTCGAGCATCTTGAGGGCGACCGTGGCGCCGTTCGGGGCCACCATGATCATGATGCCCTCGGCACCGCCCTTGGCGAACACGCCCAGGCGCTCGATCGCGATCGTGTCCTGACGGCCCGGCCCGTCGATCGCCCAAGGGTTCTCGCGGACGGCGCGCACGAGGGCGCCCGCCGTCCGGTGCAGTGCGAACGGGGAGCGCTCCGACGACGTCCCGACGCGATGGGTGGCCCGCGCGAGTGCGGAGAGGCTCATGGCGTAGACGGGAGCACCGCAGCCGTCGATCGCGGTCGTCGCGATCTTCGCGCCCGTGAGGCGCTCGATGACCTCGCGGATGTGCACCTGGAGCGGGTGGGCGGGGTCGAGGTACGTCGCCGTGTCCCACCCGTTGACGGAGCAGGCGAGGAGCATGGTGGCGTGCTTGCCGGAGCAGTTCATCCGGATGCGCTCCGGCTGCCCGAGCTCACGGACGATCTCGTCGCGCGTGGCGGTGTCGCCGGGCCACGCCGGTGGGCACCGCAGGTCGGACTCGGACAGGCCCGCGCGGTCCAGGATGTCGCGCACGACGGCGACGTGCCGGTCGGTGCCGGCGTGGCTGGCCGTCGACAGGGCGAGGTGCTCGCCCTCGAGCACGGCTCCCGCCGTCGCACAGCCGAGCGCCTGGAGGGGCTTCATGCTCGAACGCGGGAGGATCGGCGCCTCGACGTCCCCGAGGGACAGCGCCACGACGCCGTCGGGATCGAGCACGACCGCGGCGCCCGCGTGCCGCGACTCGACGAACCCGCTCCGCTCGACGACGGCGAGTTCGACGGACGCGGGGACGGTGAGGGTCTCGGGCACCCGATCAGCCTATCCCCGGCGCGCCGCGCGCTCGAGGATCGACGGCGCGGAGGCCATCACCGCAGATCTCGCGCAGGTGCCAGACTGGGCGGATGATCGGCGAACACCGGTACCGCCTCCACAGCGAGTGGACGGGCAACCGCGGCACGGGCACGAGCGGCTATCGCGACTACGACCGTTCCGTGACGATCTCGGTCGCGGGCAAGCCCGAGCTGCAGGCATCCAGCGACAAGCCCTTCCGCGGCGATCCCGCGAAGTGGAACCCCGAGGATCTCCTGCTCGCGGCGCTGTCGGAGTGCCACCTGCTGTCGTACCTGCACGCGTGCGTCACGGCAGGGGTCGTCGTCGTGTCGTACGAGGACGAGGCGACGGGGCGCATGGTCGAGGATGGTCGCGGCGGCGGTGCCTTCGCCGAGGTGACGCTGCGCCCGCGCGTGGTCGTCGCGGAGGCCGCGATGATCCCGGCGGCGGAACAGGCACACGCCCAGGCACGCGAATGGTGTTTCATCGCCAACTCGGTGAACTTCCCCGTCCATCACGCCGCGACGGTCACCGCGCGCTGAACCCAAGGCCCCGGGCCTTCGCCCCTGCGCGCCATCGGCCCCGGGCTCCGTCCCGCCGCGCTCCGAAAGCAGGGTGAACCGGCGCGGGGCGATCGTGCAGAGCGTGAGATTGCCGGTTGTCCCTGCTTTCAGAACACGACAGGGGCTCTGCGACGGTCATTCTCAGCGGCGTGAGCGTGCGGCGAGGAGCCGGCCGCCACGTCCGCCGCGGACATCGGCTCCGCCCCCCGCGCGTTCCGAAAGCAGGGTGAACCGGCGCGCGGCGACCGTGCGGAGCGTGAGATTGCCGGTTGTCCCTGCCTTCGGAACACGACTGGGCCTCTACGACGGTCGCTCTCAGCGGCGTGAGTGTGCGGCGAGGAGCCCCGTCACGGCGGCGCGGACGACGTCGGGGTGCCACATGATGTCCTCCGCAATCGGCCGATAGGTGGCGAATCCGCGTGCCGCGGCGGCCTGGTCGCGTCGTCGATCGCGCTTCTGGTCCTCCCAAGACGAGTGGAAGGCGGCGCTGTCGCACTCGACGATCAACCACCCGTCGATGAGGAAGTCGACCCTGCCGACGCCGTCGATCGACACCTGCACATCGAACCGGCATCCGATCGTTCGGAGTATCAGCCGCATCAGCGACTCCGCGCCCGACTCTGCGCGAGAGTCGAGGAGGCGCCGAAGGCGTCGGTGACGGCGAGGGAGCGCCGCGAACAGTTCGTCGAGATCGTCGTGGGGGATGACACCAAGATGCAGCGCCGAATCAAGCGTGGCGATCGCCGCCCGCGGATTCTGGCAGAGCACCGACTGACGCAGGGCGTCGAGGGTCTCGACACTCAATGCCCTCGGGTGCGGAGTCCGGATCAGCTTGTCGCGGTGTATGCGGGTCGGCGCTGAAGCGCGCAGCCGCGCGGCTTCAGGCTCGATGTGGATGTGCCGGGTCGAATGATCGAGGACGAAGACCCCGAGACGTCGCAGTTCCGAGATGCACGCGAGCCTCCCTCGGGTTCGGCCGGCGGCGACGCAGTCCGGCGGGGTGTCGACCGCACAGTACGCGCCCGGTCGGAGTCTCGTGAGGTGCCCGGTCTCGACAGCCGTGCTCAGGTCGCGCGTGCGCCAGCCCCGGCCACGTAGGTCGCGGGTGCGAAAGAAGGTGGGCGCGGCCCCCGCGTCGGCCTCGATCGTGTCTTGCATGTGCTCACTCTGCTCGGCGCGCAGCAGCCGTGGACGCCCAGATGTCGCCACTGTGGAGTGATCGGGAGATCGGCCGATTGGGGAGGAGGCGATGCATCACCCGGCGCCGAGCGCTGTCGCGGAAGCAGGACCAACCCGTTGACGAGGTCGGCGGCGTCGCTGAGGATGCCGTCCGCCCCTGCTTGCGGAACCTCCGGCGGGTTGTTTGATGAGGCCCCCGTGGCAGCGGGCGGGGCGGTCGGGCGGGCGGGGCGGGGCGTTGTGGGAGCAGGGGGAAGTGGCTCTGCGGGACCGCGGCGCGGTCGGGAACGGCGGTTGACCCTGCTTCGGAACGGCTGGCCGCGGTGGATGGCGCGAACCCGCGAGCGGGGCGGAGCCGGGAGGTGGGGATCGTCGTGTGGGAGGGCCGGAGGGACCCGGCTCAGCGACGCTCGCGGGGGAGGGCGGGAGGGACCCGGTCAGCGACGCTCGTGGGGAAGGACCTGCTTCAGGCGCTCCACGGGATTGGCCGCCGGGGCCTCGTTGTAGGCGTTCGCGAGTTCCTGCCCGGACAGGGCGTGGATCGCCGACATGATCTCGTCGGTCGCGAGGCGGCGGGCCTTGCCGCTGCCCGCGGCGCCGAGGTGCGACAGGTCGATGGGCTCACCGAAGCGCACCGTGACGCGCGGATGCCGCCGGGGGAACTTCGCGCCCACGGGCATCGCCTCGTTGGTGCCGATGATCCCCACCGGCACCACCTGTGCGCCCTCTTCGAGCGCCAGGAACGCGACGCCGGTACGGCCCTTGTACAGCCGGCCGTCGAGGGAACGGGTGCCCTCGGGATAGAGCGCGATCGCACGTCCGGATGCCAGGATGCGCCGCTGCTGGTCGAGCGCGTCGAGTGCGGCCTGGCCTGCTCCGCGCTGCACGGGAGTCGCACCGATCGCGCGGAAGAAGGTGCGACTCACCCAGCCGGTGAACCCGGTGCCCTCGAAGTACGACGACTTCGCGAGGAAGTACACGGGGCGGGGGGAGAACATCGGGATGACGAGGGAGTCGATGAACGACAGGTGGTTGCTCGCGAAGATCACCTTGCCGGTGCGGGGGATGTTCCCGCGTCCCTCGATGCGCGGCCGGTAGAACAGCCGGGTCAGGGGCACCAGTACGCCCTTGCCGAAGTAGTAGGTGAACCCGACCGGGGCGACCTCGGCGGGCTCGGGCTGCGGGGGTGCGGCGGGTGCGTCGGGTGCGCTCTCGTGCTCGTCTGCCACCTATCGAGGCTACTCCCGATTCCATGCCGAGCCGTGCATGAGCCGGGGGTGCCCCTGTCGGGCCGCACGTCGGCTCCCGCCGAAACACGAAGGCCGGTTCTCAGCCGGAACAGAAGAAAGTGGGCCAGGATGGAGCGGATCCCCCAACCACCATCCCTGTGAGGTCTCACCGTGCGTCTGCGCCCGCTTGCCGCCCTGTCCGCCGCCGCCGTCTCGGTCCTTCTCCTCGCGGGGTGTTCCGGGGCCGGTGCGCCCAACGCCAGCGGCACGCCCTCCGGCCCGGCCACGCCTGCAGCGGACCTCTGCGCGGCGCAGGCGGCATCCGGCGCGGCATCCGACGCCGTCAAGGTGACGGGTGACGCCGGCAAGCCCGCGACCGACGTGACGTTCACCTCGCCGCTCGAGGTCCCCGCGCTTCAGGTCACGCAGCTCTCCGAAGGGTCGGGCACGCCGGTGAAGGCCGGAGACTTCGTCTCCTTCGCGCTGTCGGCGTACGACGCGGCCACCGGGCAGAAGCTCGGCGAGCAGGGATACGCGCCGAACCTCGGCCTCCCGCAGCAGATCTCGGCAGACAACCCCATCGGGCAGCTCTTCGGCTGTGCGAAGCCCGGCACGCGCGTCGTCGCGGCGTTCCCGGCCGCGGAGAACTCGTCCGCCCAGGTCTACGTCGTGGACCTTCTCGGCGTCGTGCCGACGGCCGCCTGGGGCGAGCCGCAGGCGCCTGTCGCCGGCATGCCCACCGTCACACTGGATGCCGACGGCACCCCCGACATCTCGATCGACACCTCGGCGACCCCGCCGACGGAGACCGAGATCGCGACCCTCAAGAAGGGCGACGGCGCGACGGTCGAATCGGGCGACTACGTCCTGATCCAGTTCCGCGGAGCGCGCTGGTCGTCAGGGAAGCTCTTCGACGGCGGCGACACGTGGGCGACCTCCTCGCCGTACCCGGGCCAGACGACAGGGTTCGTCCCCGGCTTCACGAAGGCGCTCGAGGGTCAGACCGTCGGGTCCCAGGTGCTCGTCGTCATCCCGCCGAAGGACGGCTACGGCGAGGGTGAGATCAACGACAAGGACTTGAAGGGCGACACGCTCGTCTTCGTCATCGACATCCTCGCGTCGCAGAAGGCCCAGCCCGCTCAGTGACCGCCGCGCGGCTAGGCTGACGGCATGCGCCGCGTCCTGATCCTCGGTTCCACCGGCTCGATCGGGACGCAGGCTCTCGACGTCATCCGCACGCGCCGTGACCGGTTCGACGTCGTCGGGCTCGCCGCGGGGCGGAACGCCGAACTCCTCGCCGCGCAGGCGCGTGAGTTCGACGTCGCCGACACGGTGCTCGGCGCGGATGCCCCGGAGGAGATCGAGCGTCTCGTGCGCTCCGTCGACGCCGATGTCGTCCTGAACGGCATCACCGGCTCGGTCGGGCTCGGGCCCACGCTCGCGACCCTCGAGACGGGGCGGACCCTCGCCCTCGCCAACAAGGAATCGCTCATCGTCGGCGGCGACCTCGTCACGGCGCTCGCCGCGCCGGGTCAGATCGTGCCCGTCGACTCCGAGCACTCCGCGATCGCCCAGGCGCTGCGCGCTGGGGAGCCCCGTGAGGTGCGCCGCCTCGTGCTCACCGCGTCGGGCGGTCCGTTCCGGGGCCGCGACCGGTCGTCTCTCGAGCAGGTGACCCCGGCCGAGGCGCTCGCGCACCCGACGTGGGACATGGGCCGTGTCGTCACGACGAACTCCGCGACGCTCGTCAACAAGGGGCTCGAAGTCATCGAGGCGCACCTGCTGTTCGGGGTTGACTACGACGACATCGACGTCACGGTGCATCCGCAGTCGATCGTGCACTCGATGGTGGAGTTCATCGACGGATCGACCATCGCCCAGGCATCCCCGCCCGACATGCGGCTGCCGATCTCGCTCGGGCTCGACTGGCCGCACCGCGTCGGGGGAGTCGGCGTGCCCCTGGACTGGACGACCGCGCAGACGTGGGCGTTCGAGCCGCTGGATGCCGAGGCGTTCCCCGCTGTCGAACTCGCGAAATCCGTGGGCCGTGCGGGCGGGACGTACCCTGCGGTCTTCAATGCCGCGAACGAGCAGGCCGTGGATGCCTTCCACGAGGGCGCTCTCGGATTCCTCGGCATCCTCGACACCGTCCGGAGGGTCGTGGACGCCCACACCCCGCCCGCTGAGCTCACGCGGGAGTCCCTCGCGGAGGCGGAACGCTGGGCGCGCTCCGAGGCGGATCGGCTGATCGCCGACGCCTGAGGCCCCGTGCGGGGCGGATGTCGGGGCGCAGAGGAAAGGGACCAGCCCGCCAGGACTGGGGATACGAGGCGGGCTGATCCGAGGTCGCCACGGGGACGGCGACTCGACTGATCGCAGCCGGGGAGCGCGGTCAGTACGTCGTGAGACCGTGCGCGCGGAACTGGTCCCGCACGCGTTCGGTGAGTTCGGGGGTGGGGGGCTGGGTGTCGCCGAGGCGGTACTCGCGACCGAGCGCCGCCCACTTGTCGCGGCCCATCTGGTGGAAGGGCAGGACCTCGACGCGGGTGACGGTGTCCGCCGCGATCTCGTTGAGCGAGGCGGCGTACTGCGCGACCTTCTCGACGTTGTCGACATCGTCGGTGAGCCCCGGGACGAGGACGAAGCGGATCCACACTTCGGGCCGCTTCGCGCGGGATGCCAGGCGCCTGCCGAACTCCAGCGTCGGCTCGAGTTCGCGCCCCGTGACCTGCTTGTAGGTCTCCGGGTCGCCGCTCTTCACGTCGAGGAGGACGAGGTCGACGTCGTCGAGCATCGCGTCGCTCGCGTGGGCACCGAGGTACCCGGACGTGTCGATCGCCGTGTGGATGCCGAGTTCCTTCGCCCCGCGGAGGATCCGCGCCGCGAACGTCGGCTGCATCAGCACCTCGCCGCCCGACAGGGTGATTCCGCCGCCCGTCGCACCGAAGACGGCGCGGTAGCGGGAGATCCGGGCCAGGAGCTCATCGCTCGTGACGGGGTGCCCGTCCTTCATCTGCAGCGTGTCGGGGTTGTGGCAGTACTGGCACTCCAGCGGGCACCCGCTGAGGAACGTCGTGAGACGTGTTCCGGGGCCGTCGACGGCCGTCACGAGCTCCCACGAGTGCACCGACCCGAGCCGCCCTTCGCGCATCGCGACGAGGCGCTCGTGACGGTCGACGTCGGCGATCTCCAGACCCGCGAGAGGAGCATCGATCGCGGTGCGGATGAGTGACGCGGGCATGATCCGATGCTCCTCTCGGGGGTTGCGGGTCTGGTGGGGGGTCAGTGACGGGGTGTCACATGGAGCCGTGGAACGTCCGCGACAGGACGTCGAGCTGCTGCTCGCGGGTCAGTCGCACGAAGTTCACGGCGTAGCCGGAGACGCGGATCGTCAGCTGCGGGTAGTTCTCCGGGTGCTCCATGGCATCCATGAGCGTCTCGCGGTTCAGCACGTTGACGTTCATGTGGTAGCCCTCGGAGCCGACGTACGCGTCGAGGAGTCCGGCGAGGTTGTGCACCTGCTCGTCCTTCGTGCGGCCGAGGCCCGAGGGGACGACCGTGTTGGTGAGCGAGATGCCGTCCTGCGACTCGGAGTAGGGCAGCTTCGCGACCGACAGCGCCGACGCGAGCATGCCGTGCGTGTCGCGGCCGTTCATCGGGTTCGCACCCGGGGCGAACGGGGCGCCGGCGCGGCGGCCGTCGGGGGTGTTGCCCGTCGCCTTGCCGTACACGACGTTCGACGTGATCGTGAGCACCGACTGCGTCGGAAGCGCGTTCCGGTACATCGGGTGCCGGCGGATCTTCGTCATGAAGCGCTCGACGAGGTCGACGGCGATGTCGTCGGCCCGGTCGTCGTCGTTGCCGTACGTCGGGAACTCGCCCTCGGTGATGTAGTCGACCACGATGCCGCGGTCATCGCGCACCGGCGTGACCGTCGCGTACTTGATGGCCGACAGCGAGTCGGCGGCGACCGACAGGCCGGCGATGCCGCAGGCCATCGTGCGCAGCACGTCCTTGTCGTGGAGGGCCATCTCGAGCCGCTCGTACGCGTACTTGTCGTGCGACCAGTGGATGCAGTTGAGCGCCTCGACGTAGGTCGCCGCGAGCCAGTCCATCGTGAGGTCGAACTTCGCCATGACGTCGTCGAACTCGAGCGGACCGTCGCCGACGGGGGCGGCGATCGGGGAGACCTGCTTGCCGGAGACCTCGTCGCGTCCGCCGTTGATGGCGTACAGGAGGGTCTTGGCGAGGTTGACGCGCGCCCCGAAGAACTGCATCTGCTTGCCGACGCGCATGGGGCTCACGCAGCACGCGATGGCGGCGTCGTCGCCCCAGGCGGGCCGGATGATCTCGTCCGACTCGTACTGGACCGCCGACGTGTCGATCGACACCTGCGCGCAGAAGTCCTTGAATCCCTGGGGGAGGTCCGGGCTCCAGAACACCGTCATGTTGGGCTCGGGTGCCGGGCCCAGGTTGTACAGCGTCTGCAGGTAGCGGAACGAGTTCTTCGTCACGAGCGGGCGGCCGTCCTCACCCATGCCGCCGATCGTCTCGGTGACCCACGTCGGGTCGCCCGAGAAGAGCGCGTCGTACTCGGGGGTGCGCAGGAACCGGACGATGCGCAGCTTGATCACGAAGTCGTCGATGATCTCCTGCGCCTCGGTCTCGGTGAGCGTGCCCTGCTCGAGGTCGCGCTGGATGAACACGTCGAGGAACGTCGAGGTGCGTCCGAGCGACATCGCGGCGCCGTTCTGCTCCTTGACCGCGCCGAGGTAGGCGAAGTACAGCCACTGCACGGCTTCCTTGGCCGTCGAGGCGGGGCCGGAGATGTCGAAGCCGTACGAGGCCGCCATCTGCTTGAGCTCCTGCAGCGCGCGGATCTGCTCGGCGTGCTCCTCGCGCTCGCGGGCGATCGTCTCGGTGAACGGCTGGGTGTCGAGGCCCAGCTTGTCGACCTTCTTCGCGGCGATGAGCTGGTCGATGCCGTAGAGCGCGACGCGGCGGTAGTCGCCGATGATGCGACCGCGGCCGTAGGCATCCGGCAGGCCCGTGATGATGTGCGACGAGCGCGCCGCACGGACGTTGGGCGGGTAGACGTCGAACACGCCCTGGTTGTGCGTCTTGCGGTACTCGCTGAAGACGGTCTTGAGGGTCTGGTCGACCTCGTAGCCGTAGGTCTCGAGGGCGCCCTCGACCATGCGCCAGCCGCCGTTGGGCATGATGGCGCGACGCAGCGGCGCGTCGGTCTGAAGGCCCACGATGACCTCGTCGTCCTGGGCGATGTAGCCGGGCGCGTGGGCCGTGATGCCCGCGGGGGTGTGCGCGTCGACGTCGTAGATGCCCTTCTCGCGCTCCTCGGGGAACATCGCCGACAGCGTGTCCCAGATGCGGGTCGTGCGGGCGGTCGCGCCGGTGAGGAACGCGGCGTCGCCGGCATACGGCGTGTAGTTGCGCTGGATGAAGTCGCGCACGTCGATCTCGTCCTGCCAGGGGCCGGCGGTGAATCCGTTCCAGGCGGCGGGTTGAACGTCCTGCGCGGAGGGGGTGACGGTGCTCATGGTCTCGCTTCTTTCCATCCTCATGGGAGTCGGTCTGCGCACTCATCACGAGACCGTGTCACCAGAATAGAACTGTGGTCAGACCACAAACGATTTCGTGCACGGATGCCACAAGGCGAAGGCTTCATCACCCCTATCGCTTGTGGCCAGACCACAAGTGGTGGAGGGCGGCTCAGCGCCAGTCGCGGGCAGGGTCCGACAGAGGCGTCTCGTCGGTCGGATACGGCACCGGCCATGACGGCTCGGGCACCGGCCAGCCCGCGTCGCGCAGTGCCCGTCGGGACAGCTCGCGCGCCGAATACGGGGTGCGGACGCCCCGGATGTCGCGGTAGTCCTGGTGCCCCGGACCGGCCCACAGGATGGCGTCCCCGTCGCCCGCACGTGCGACGGCTTCGAGGATCGCGCGCTCGGGCGGGGAGAACTCGAGGATCTCGGCGTCCGGCCGGGCGGCGCGCGCGCCGGCGACGAGCGCTTCTCGGATCGAGTCGGGATCCTCGTGGCGCGGGTGGTGATCCGTGACGATGAGGAGGTCGCTGCCGAGGACGGCGGTGCTCCCCATATCGGCGCGCTTGGTCGTGTCGCGGTCGCCGTCGGCGCCGAAGACCATGATGACCTTGCCGGGCGTGACACGGCGCACTGCCGCGAGGGTCTTCGTGAAGGCATCCGGCGAATGTCCGAAGTCGACGTACACCGCCGGTCCGCGCTCTCCCGAGACGCGCTGCGTGCGGCCGGGGAGGTGCGCGTCGATGCGGCCGCCGTCGAGCGCCGCGACGAGGCGGCTCCAGTCGTAGCCCGCCTCGAGCAGCATGACGATCGCGAGCCCGGCGTTCGCGGCCATGTGGCGGCCGATCACGGGAACCATCGTCGTGAGGGCGCGGCCGCCCGGTCCCGTGAGGGTGAACTCCGTGCCGTCCTGGCGCTCGTCGACGATCTCGACCGTCCAGTCGGCGGCGAGGTTCGGGTCGCTCGCGATCGCCGGGGTCACGATCGTGACGGACGGCACCTCGCTGCGTTCGGCGACCTCCGGTCCGTACGGAGAATCCAGGCAGATGACCGCGCGGCGCGAGCGATCGGGGCGGAACAGCGGCAGCTTCGCCTCGAAGTACTCCCGCATGTCGGCGTAGTCGTCGAGGTGGTCGTGCGTGAGGTTCGTGAACCCCGCGACGTCGAACACGATGCCGTCGACACGGTGCCGCGTCAGCGCCTGCGCGCTGACCTCGACGGCGACGGCCTCGACACCGCGTTCGCGCATGAGCGCGAGGAGGGCATGGAACTCGGACGCCTCGGGCGTCGTCAGCCGCGAGACGATGACCTCGCCCGCGATGTGACGCTCGGCCGTCGAGGAGAGGCCGGTCACGACGCCCAGTTGGCCGAGGATGCCCTCGAGGAGGTGCGAGACGCTCGTCTTGCCGTTCGTGCCGGTCGTCGCGAGGAGGACGGGAAGGTCGTCGGCGGTGTCGTAGACCCACGCCGACAGATCCCCGAGGAGCGCACGCGGATCGTCCACCACGACGATCGGCACGCCGGCACCTTCTGCGATGTCGGCGCCCGCGGCATCCGTCACGACGGCGACGGCGCCCGCATCGGCGGCCGCGCGGGCGAACTCGGCTCCATGCCGGTTGACGCCGCGGATCGCGACGAACGCCTCGCCGGGGCGGAGATCCGCCGTCGCGAGCGTGATCCCGGTGAGGACGACGCCATCGAGTTCACCTCGCACCTCGGTGCCGAACCGGGCGGCGAGATCGCTGAGCGTCCGCTGCGGTGGGCGCGCAGGGCGCAGGACGGGCGGAAGATGGGAACCGGCGGGCGTTGTCATGTCCCGTCCATACTCTCACCCCGCCCTGCGCTCCGCCCGTGCGGATGCACGGTCAGTCGCGGCGGCGGCGGCCCGTGATCGCGATTGCGAGGGCGGCGACGGACGCGGCCAGCGCGCCGCCGCTCAGCCACAGCGGCAAGGCGTCGGGCGCGAAGGACGCCTCACCGGCGTCTGAGCCACCGGCGTGGTCCGTGCCATGATCCGTGGCCCCGACGGCATCGGCGTCGCCGTCGGCGTCGCCGCTCTGGTGACCGTGGCCGCCGCCCGCGCTCACCGCGCCGACCGCGACCACGGGGGCGGGTGCTGCGAGGTCGTCCTCGGACTGCCCGTCGGCGGGTACCTCCGACCAATCGGTCTCGCCGATGACGCACGTCTGCCGGATGGGGAAGGCGACGGCGGTGTCGGCGGCCGACGACGCGAAGATCACGTCGAGCGCCACTGTTGCGGAGACCCCCGACTCCACGGGGTTCACGGCGGTGAAGGTGACCTTCGTCGGGATGCCGTCGGAGCCGAGATCGCGCGAGATCGTCCACGCGCCGTCGAGGACGGGGGTCACCCCGTCGATGCCTTCGGGGATCGTGATCGCGACGGACGTCGTGGGGGAGTCCTCGCAGCCGTGGCTGAACGAGAACGCGAGGCGCGTCGACGTGCCCGCGGCGGATTCCTCGGGGGTGACGTGGATGTGGGCCGACGCGGCGAGCGGCGCGGCGAGGACGAGGGCGGCGCCGGCGAGGATGCCGGCGGAAAGGCGCGCGCGGGTGCGCAGTGAGGAGCGGGTCATGGTGGTCTCTCTGTGGACAGGGTGCGTCAAGGGGGTGCGCGGCGGGGCCGCGCCGGGTCCGGCCGTGAGCGGACGCTCAGGCGGATGCGGGCGCGGCGAGCGCCGGTGGACCCCGTCGGATGACACACGAGAGGAAGACGGCCGGAAGGGCGGTCGACGCGCGGACAGGGGTGACGTCCACGACGT
Source organism: Microbacteriaceae bacterium PS02067 (assembly GCA_029960085.1). Lineage (GTDB taxonomy): Bacteria > Actinomycetota > Actinomycetes > Actinomycetales > Microbacteriaceae > Microbacterium. Next base: position 14,295 of record JASCPG010000035.1, read on the forward strand.
GCTGAGCTGCCGGCATCCGCCCCATGGGTCGCGCGAGAAGGCGACGGATGCCGCGGACGACGGCGGCGGCGGCGCGCTCGCCCCACGCGAGCACAGCCCACGTCACGACGCCCGCGAGAGCGTGGCCGAAGGTCATCGTCGCCGTGGCCGGATCGACGGCTGCGCCCGCGCCCGACGTGAAGGCCGCGAGGTCGAATGCGTGGACGTGGCCGCCGGTGCCCATCGTGGGCGTCGCGCCGCCGACGGCGGCGAAGGCGGCGTGGAGGGCCAGTTGTGCAGCCGAGACGGCCGCGCCGAGGCGCACGATGCTGCGGCGTCGTCCGACGAGGGCGACGCACGCGGGAGCCGCAAGGAGCGTCACGGCGATGACGAGCCAGGGTGGCGGCGGCGTACCGCCCGCGAGCGTGTGCGCGGTGGCGGCGAAGAGGACGGCGACGAGGGCGGCGCCCGTGCCCCGCAGGGCGCGCAGACGCCGCTGTCGCACACGCTGCGAGGCATACTCGCCGCTGTGCTCCACGCTGTCCTCCACAGAGGGAGCCTAACGGGAAACTCAAAGCGCTCCCCGGTACTCTCGGGGGCTGTGACCGTCATCGCTTTCGTCATCGGGGTGGCCCTGCTCGTCGTGGGGCTCGCCGTGTCGATCGCGCTCCACGAGATCGGGCACCTGCTGCCCGCGAAGGCGTTCGGCGTGCGGGTCGGTCAGTACATGATCGGGTTCGGTCCGACGCTGTGGTCGCGCCGCATCGGCGAGACCGAGTACGGCTTCAAGGCGCTGCCGCTCGGCGGCTACATCTCGATGGCGGGCATGTACCCGCCCTCGCCGGGCGCGAAGGAGTCGACCGGTCGAGCCGGCGGCGGGTTCTTCGCGACGATGGTGCAGGATGCCCGTGTCGCGAATGACGAGACCCTCGTCGGTGTCGGAGGACGGCGCTTCTTCTACGAGCTGCCCGTCTACAAGCGGATCATCATCATGCTCGGCGGGCCCGTGATGAACCTGCTGCTCGCGATCGTCCTGTTCGGCATCGTCTTCAGCGGCATCGGCCTGCAGACCGCGACCACGACCGTGGCATCCGTCAGCGAATGCGTCCTGCCGTCGGGATCGACGCAGACCTCGTGCTCCGCGGGCGATCCCGCGTCGCCCGCGGCGGCGGCCGGCATCCTCCCCGGCGACGTGCTCGTCTCGGTCGGCGGGACGGCCGTCGACACCTTCGCGGACGCGTCTGCCATCATCCAGGCATCCCCGAGCGAGCGGCTCGACGTCGTCGTCGAGCGGGGCGGCCAGCAGCAGACCCTCCAGGTGACGCCGATGCTCGCGGAGCGTCAGGTGCAGGGTGCGGACGGGAAGCCGACCATCGCGGAAGTCGGGTTCGTCGGCATGACCGCGACCGTCGCCTACGTCCCGCAGCCGATCTGGTCGGGACCGCAGGCCGCGTTCGCACAGACCGGGCAGGTCATCGGGATCATCGGCCAGCTTCCGGTCCGCGTCTATCAGACCGCGGTCGACATGGTCACGGGGCAGAGCCGCGACCCGAACAGCCCGCTCTCCGTCGTCGGGGCAGGGCGCCTCGCGGGCGAGGTCGCCGCCACGGACGCGCCGATCCTCAATCGTGTCGCGAGCCTTCTGCGACTCCTCGCGGCGCTCAACATCGCACTGTTCGTCTTCAACCTGGTGCCGCTGCTGCCGCTCGACGGCGGACACGTCGTCGTGGCGCTGTGGGACGGCATCAGGCGCACGTGGGCGAAGCTCGTCGGTCGCCCGGCACCGAAGCCCGTCGACGCGGTGAAGCTCGTGCCGGTGACGTTCGTGGTCGTCATCGGGCTCGTCGTGATGGGTGGCGTCCTGATCCTCGCCGACGTGTTCAACCCGATCCAGCTGCTCGGCTGAGCCCGGTCGGAGCGGTCTGCTGCCGCCCGCCTGCTCAGTTCGCAGCGGGTGCGAGAGCGTGGGCGATGAGGCGCTCGAGGGTCTCGAGACCGTCGCGCGAGAGGATCGACTCAAGGTGCCCCTGCACCGAGGCGTACCCCGGGCCCCGGAGCGCGTACACGTCGCCGGATGCCGCGTCAGCCGACACCTCGGTGACGTGCTCGGCGTCGCCCACCGTCGTCGTCCCCGGCGCGACGCGCGCCGTGAACGTGTTGTAGAACCCGATCGACGCCGGCACGCCGAACACATCGACCGTCTTCTGCAGGCCCTGGTGGGGCGAGGCGAGCGGCGCGAGTTCGATACCGAGGGTGTCCGCGAGCATCTGGTGGCTGAGACACACCGCCAGGAGCGGCCGGCCGGATGCCCGCCGCGCATCGACGACGCTTCGCAGCCGCGCGATGCGCGCGCTGGAGAGGTCGCGCGGATCGCCGGGCCCCGGCCCCGCGACCACGAGGTCGGCAGCGGCCACCGAGGCATCCGTCACCTCGTTCCAGGGTGTGATCGCGACGGCGAACCCGAGGTGGTGCAGCTGGTGGCCGAGCATCGTCGTGAAGCGGTCTTCGGCGTCGACGACGAGGGCGGTGAGCCCCGATCCGATGCCGTGCGGCTCGTCGTCCTGCGGGTTCAGCCAGAACGGCGCCAGGCGCTCGTTGCGGGATGCCAGGAGTGCGGCGATCTCCGGATCGTCGCCGAGCGGCGCGCGCACCTCGGCGGGGGCGTCCTCGTCGAGGGCCGCCCGCTCCGCGGCTTCGTCACGCGGGATCGCGCCGATCGCGCCGAGAACGCCGGCCGCCTTGCCGTGCGTCTCGCCGACCTCACCGTCCGGGTCGGAGTGGCGGACGAGCGTCGCCCCGACGGGCACGCGCAGGCGCCCGTCCACGAGGTAGGCCGTGCGGATGAGGATCGGTGCGTCGAGGTCGTGACCCGCCGCGCCGGCGGACGGCGTGAACAGGGCGGCGACGCCGGAGTAGTAGCCGCGCGGCGACGTCTCGTGCCGCTTGATCACGGTGCACGCGTTCTGCATGGGCGACCCGGTCACGGTCGGGGCGAACATCGTCTCGCGCAGGATCTCGCGCGGATCCATCGTGCTCGACCCGCGCAGCATGTACTCCGTGTGGGTGAGGCGCGACATCTCCTTCAGGTGCGGGCCCGTGATGCGGCCGCCGTCGCTGCACACGGCCGACATCATCTTCAGCTCCTCGTCGACGACCATGAAGAGCTCCTCGGTCTCCTTCGTCGAGGAGAGGAACTCGGTGAGCGTCGCCGCGGTCGCGCCGCCCGCGGGGTGGCGGAAGGTTCCCGAGATGGGGTTCATCGTGACGACGCCGTCCCGTGCGCTGACGTGCGCCTCTGGGCTCGCGCCGACGGCGAGGTGCCCCGGGGTCGAGACGAGGAACGTCCAGTACGCACCGCGCTCGTGTTCGAGGAGCGCGCGGAACCACGTGAGGCCGGCGGTCAGCGGCTCAGCGTCGACGGATGCCGTGAAGTCGCGCCGGATCACGAAGTTGGCGCCTTCCCCGCGGCCGATCTCATCGGCGATCACGCGCCGGACGATCGCCGCATACTCCTCGTCGGAGATGTCGAAGCCGGCATCGCCGAGGGTGACGGCGGCGGCGGGGAGCGCCGCGATCGCATCGCTTCGCGGGACGCTCGCATGCTCCGTCACGACGAGGCAGCGCAGCGGTGCGCCGTCGTCGTGGTGCTCGAAGCCGCGCTCCGCGATCTGTCGGTAGGGGACGAGGGCCAGCACCTCGCGGCGCGTGCCGTCGGCATCCTCGAGCGGGATGTCGGCGAGCAGATCGACATCGACGACGTCGCCCGTGAGGATCTCGACGGTCGCACCGTCGCGGGCGAGCAGGGCGAAGGGGCGACCGGAAGCGGTGGCTGCGGCGATCGCGTCGGCGAGGGGGTCGGTGGTCATGCCGGTACTTTCTTCGGTGTCTGGCGGGCCGCCTCATCGCTCAAACGACAAGACCGCCCGGCGATTGCTCGCGAGAGGGGCGGTCCGTGTGTCGTCGTTCGCGCGCACGCCGCCTCAGCGGGTGTGCCACCAGGAGTCGAGCGCGAACATGCGGTCACGATATCAGACGCCGAGAGGTCACTTGAGTGCGGCTGATGGCGGATCTGGTGGCCTGAACCTCGGAGGCGACGTGTGAGCATCTGGAAAGAGGTGATCAGGTCGGGCGAGGCGGGGAGTAGCCGGGCCCAGATGATCTGTGACAACCTTTGTCAGCCGGGGCAAGTCGGCAGCGTCGACTCTGCCGGAGGGCACTCGGATTCGGGCACTGCGGGGGACTGAAGACATATGAGCATTGGAAAGTCCGTCATCAGGCCGCTGAAGGACGCGCTAGACGATATGCCGGTACACATCCGGCAACTAGCGGAGATGTTCCGCAAGCACGCACAGAAGCAGCGACGAAACAATGACGGCATTGCCGACGTCGACAAGTTCGACGGCGTTCACACCGTCCGCGGCGACAACATCAAAACCACGATCTTCGATCCGAAGACGAACCGTCCAATCTCCGAACGCGGCCACATTCGTGAGGATTTCGGCAGCAGCCATCGTGGCGATAACGCAACGGAGATTGGGCGCACGGGTCGCAGCGGCGACGATGGTGGCCATCTGGGCGGGCATCGCTTCTTCGGCGATACGCCAGATCAGGGCATCGCGCCGCAGGCCGCCAACCTCAACCGCGGCGCGTGGAGGAAGATGGAGAACGAGTGGGCCGACTGGGTCGCTACCGGCCGTCACGTTGACTATGAGATACGGGTCTACCCGCCCGGCTCGACTCGCCCCGACAAATTCGAGGTCGAGTACACCGTTACTGACCCCGCGACGGGCAAACAGATGACGTTTACGCCTGTGTTCGACAATGAACCCGATCAAGTGTTCGATCGAATCTACAAGAAAGACATGCAAGGGAAATGATGACGGAAGACGTAACGGTCGGGTTGATCCGGTCGGTGGTGGAGCATCTGCGGAAGGCGCCGGAGGATTGGGCGTCACTGGCCGTCGTGCTGGACGTGAGTCGGTCGGGTGTGCGCGGTGCGCTGGCGATCGCGTACGACGCGGACGGCGAGAGCGTGCCCGCGGCGATCTCGCCGTCGGAGGTCGATCCCGCTGTCAAGACCTACCTCGACAGCTTCTTCGGTGAGGGCGATGCGCTGCCGGTGCAGTTGCTCGTCCAGTTCGACCGCGCGAGCGGGCGTTACGAGGTGACGTTCGAGGACGAGGACCCGAACCGGTGGCGGCTGACGCCGAAGACGTTCGACACCCTCGACGAGACCCTGCGTCCTCGGTTCGACTGATCACGTTCCGGGCGGGATACGGGCGCCGCGTCCCTCGCGCGCACAGCCTCGCCCCAGCGCCCGCGGCGTAGGCTGGTGGGTGTGCCAGCAGTGAACCTCGGGATGCCCCGCGTGCCGGAAGTCCTCTCCCCGCGCCGCAAGAGCCGACAGATCAAGGTCGGCAAGGTGCTCGTCGGAGGCGACGCGCCCATCAGCGTCCAGTCGATGTGTACGACACCGACCACGAACATCAACGGAACGCTGCAGCAGATCGCCGAACTCACGGCGTCGGGCTGCGAGATCGTGCGGGTGGCGGTGCCGTCGCAGGACGACGCCGACGTGCTCCACATCATCGCCAAGAAGAGCCAGATCCCGGTGATCGCCGACATCCATTTCCAGCCGAAGTACGTCTTCCAGGCGATCGATGCGGGTTGCGCCGCCGTCCGTGTCAACCCGGGCAACATCCGGAAGTTCGACGACCAGGTCGGTGCGATCGCGAAGGCCGCGAAGGATGCCGGGGTGTCCCTCCGCATCGGCGTGAACGCGGGCTCGCTCGACCGGCGTCTCCTGGAGAAGTACGGCAAGGCGACGCCCGAGGCGCTCGCCGAGTCGGCCGTGTGGGAGGCATCCCTCTTCGAAGAGCACGACTTCCACGACTTCAAGATCTCCGTCAAGCACAACGACCCGATCGTCATGGTGAAGGCCTATCGCCTGCTCGCGGAGCGGGGTGACTGGCCGCTGCACCTCGGTGTCACCGAGGCCGGGCCTGCCTTCCAGGGCACGATCAAGAGCGCGACCGCCTTCGGGATCCTCCTCGCCGAGGGGATCGGTGACACGATCCGTGTGTCCCTCTCTGCGCCGCCCGCCGAAGAGGTCAAGGTCGGCCACCAGATCCTGCAGTCGCTGAACCTCCGGGAGCGGAAGCTCGAGATCGTCTCGTGCCCGTCGTGCGGGCGCGCACAGGTCGACGTCTACACCCTCGCCGACAACGTCACCGAGGGGCTCAAGGACATGACCGTGCCCCTGCGCGTCGCCGTCATGGGCTGCGTCGTCAACGGTCCCGGCGAAGCGCGCGACGCCGACCTGGGCGTGGCATCCGGCAACGGGAAGGGGCAGATCTTCGTCAAGGGCGAGGTCATCAAGACCGTTCCCGAGTCCGAGATCGTCGCGACCCTCATCGAAGAGGCGAACCGCCTCGCCGACGAGATGGGCCCGGACGCCCCCCTCGGCACGGCGCAGGTCGTCACCGCCTGATCGGTCAGTCCAGCGCGCCGCCGACGAGCGGCGTGCTGATCTCCGTGGTGAGCGCGGTGTCGATCGCGATCTCGAGGGCCCGGACGATGTCGTCGAGCGGCAGGCCGGGTGAGCGCTCCGGGCCTTGACCGTCGGCCCAGGGGACGTGTACGAACCCCGCGGCGACGCCCGACGGAACCGCGTCGAGCGCGGTGAAGAACACGTGGTTGCAGACGAACGTGCCGGCGGAGTGCGACACCTCTGCCGGGATGTCGACTGCGCGGACCGCCGCGGCGATCGCCTTCACCGGGAGCGTCGCCTCCCGCGCGAGCGGTGCGCCGGGGACGCTCTCCTCGTCGATCGGCCGCGCGCCGGCGTTGTCGGGGATCCGCGCATCGGCGAGGTTGACGGCGATCCGCTCCACGCGGATGCGGTCGGAGCCGCCCGCGAGCCCCACCGCGATCACGACGTCGGGGTGGTGTGCCGTGATCAGCTCGCGCAGGCGCGTCGCGGCGCCAGCGAAGGTCACCGGCAAGACCTCGACCACGAGCTCGGCCGGGCCGCGCCACGAGGCGCCGACGCGTCGTACGGCATCGCCCGACGGGTTGACGGCATCGCCGCCGAAGGGCTCGAATCCAGTCAGGAGGACGGTGCTCATCCCGCCACGCTATCTCGCGGCGGCGGTGGGCTCCTCGCCTGGCGCCGCGGCGGGCTGCGACGCCGACGATGCGCGGTCGAGGGCCTGCACGAGGTCGGCGATGAGGTCGTCGACGTGTTCGAGCCCGATCGAGAGGCGCAGGATGTCGGCATCCGGGCGCGCGTCGGCGGCGACGGGCCGGTGCGTCAACGCGGCGGGGTGCTGGACGAGGGAGTCCACCCCGCCGAGCGACACGGCGTGCGTGAACAGCCGGGTCTCCTCCGCGACGCGCGCGGCGGCCGCGTAACCGCCGCGCACGCGGATCGAGACCATCGCCCCCGCCCCGTGCTGCTGCCGGGCGAGGAGACCCTGCGGGTCGCCGTCCAGGCCCGGGTAGAACACGTGCGCGACGGCTTCGTGGGTGAGAAGGCGACGCGCGATCAGCCCTGCCGATTCCTGTTGCGCGCGCATCCGGAGGGGGAGGGTGGGCAGTCCGCGATGCAGCAGGTACGCGCCGAGGGGGTGCAGGATGCCTCCCGTGATCGCGCGGACGCGGCGCAGTGCGGCCGCCGTCTCCTCCGAGCACGCGATGACGCCGCCCACGACGTCGCCGTGCCCGCCGAGGTACTTCGTGGCGCTGTGGAGGGACATCGCCGCCCCGTGGGCGAGCGGCTGTTGGAGCACGGGCGTCGCGAAGGTGTTGTCGACGAGCACGGGGATGCCGCGAGCCTGCGTGACCACGGCGGCGATGTCGACCAGTTCGAGAGTGGGGTTGGCGGGGCTCTCCACCACGACGAGCCCCGTGTCCGCGCGCACAGCCGCGGCGACCTCGTCGGCGGCGCAGAACGTCACCTCGGTGCCGAGGAGGCCGGTCTGCAACAGATGGTCGCTGCCGCCGTAGAGCGGGCGGACGGCGATCACGTGCGGTCTGCCGACTGCGGTCGTGTGCGAGAGCACGGCGGCGGTGAGCGCCGCCATGCCCGAGGCGAACGCGACGGATGCCTCGGCATGCTCCAGCTGCGCGAGCGCCTGTTCGAACCGTGCGACCGTCGGATTCCACAGCCGGGCGTAGACGAAGCTGCCGTCGGCAGGCGGGGTGCCGCCGCCGGCGAGCGCCTCGTAGGAGTCGCCGCCCCGCTCGACATCCGGAAGCGGGTACGTCGACGACAGGTCGAGCGGCGGAGTGTGCACGCCGAGGGCGGAGAAGTCGTCGCGTCCGGCATGGACGGCGATCGTATCGAGGTGGTCCATATTGAGATTGTGCGCCATCACGCAGGATTGCGTGGCTTAGGCTGTGATTCCAGCAAACCAGTACGTCTGATCTTGACCGCTCCGCAATATGGTTTGCCCAGAAAGGGGTTCTCTTGTCGGATCGCCAACCGTCCGGTGCCGCCCTCGACGACCTCGATCTGCGGCTCCTCGCCGAGGTCGTGCGCGAACCTGGGCGCTCGAACCGCCAGGTCGCCGACACCGTCGGCATCGCGGAATCGACGTGCGCCTATCGTCTCCGCTCACTGCGAGCGCGGGGGGTGATCTCCGGCATCCGCATGGTGATCGACCCCGCGCCGCTCGGACTTCCGCTGCAGGCGGTCATCCGCGTGCGGCTCGGGCGCCACACGCGCGAGGGCGTGGAGCGCCTGTTCGATGCGATCGTCGCGACGCCGGGCGTCATCGAGGCGTTCCACGTCGCGGGCGACGACGACTTCCTCGTGCACGTGGCGGTCGAGGATGCCGTCGCGCTGCGCGACCTCGTGCTCCAGCACATCACGGTGCACGACGCGGTGCGCACGACCGCGACGCACCTGGTGTTCGAGCGGCGCGAGGGGATCGGACCACTGGCGCGCGTCGTCAGGTGACCTCACCGCTCAGGCGGTCGGGTCCCAGAGCCGGTGGTACGCGTTCGCCGCGGGCTGCCCGCCGAGGTGGGCGTACAGCACGGTCGAATCGCGCGGGATGTCCCCGGAGGACACGAGGTCGATGAGCCCCGCGAGAGACTTCCCCTCGTAGACGGGGTCGGTGATCATGGCCTCCAACTGCGCGCCGAGCGCCATGGCATCCATCGTCGAATCCACCGGGATGCCGTACAGCTCTCCCGCCCAGCCCTTGAGCACCTGGATCTCGTCGTCGCGGAGGTCTCGGCCGAGCTCGATGAGCGCGGCGGTGTTGCGGGCGATGCGCGCCACCTGGTCGCGCGTCTTCTCGAGCGTCGCCGACGCGTCGATGCCGATGACACGCCGCTTGACACCGGTGAGGTCCTCGAGCGCGGCGAAGCCCGCGATCATGCCGGCGTGCGTCGAACCGGTGACGGTGCACACGACGACCGTGTCGAAGAAGACACCGAACTGCTTCTCCTGCTCGGCCACCTCGAACGCCCAGTTCGCGAACCCGAGCCCACCGAGCGGGTGTTCGCTGGCCCCCGCGGGGATCGGGTACGGCGTGCCGCCTGCGGCTTGGACCTCGGCGAGCGCGTTCTTCCACGAGTCGCGGATGCCGATGTCGAAGCCCGCGGCATCCAGTCGCGAGTCGGCGCCCATCATGCGCGAGAGCAGGATATTGCCGACCTTGTCGTTCACCGGGTCTTCCCACGGCACCCACTTCTCCTGCACGAGGCGCGCCTTGAGGCCGAGGTGCGCCGCGACGGCGGCGACCTGCCGGGTGTGGTTGGACTGGTATCCGCCGATCGAGACGAGCGTGTCGGCGCCCGACGCGAGCACATCGGGGACGATGTACTCGAGCTTGCGCGTCTTGTTGCCGCCGAAGGCGAGACCACTCGAGACGTCTTCGCGCTTGGCCCACACCTGGGCTCCGCCGAGGTGCTGCGTGAGGCGTTTCAGGTGCTGCAGGGGGCTGGGCCCGAAAGTGAGGGGGTAGCGGGGGAATTCGTGGAGCTTCATGGCGTCGGTCCTTCGGGGCGGGGGATCGGGGGTGCGGTGGCCGGTTCGGTCACGAGGGTCTGCCAGATCTGCTCGGAGATGCGCGCGGCGCCGTCGACGTCGCGGGCGGCGCACCGCTCGATGAGGAGGTCGTGGCGGATGACGGATGCCTCGCCCTCGTGCGACGCGAACCGCAGCCGCTCGGCGCGGCGGAGTACGGGCTCGTACTGCGCGATGACCTGCGCGACGGCGGCGTTGCCGCTCACCCGCAGCGGGATCGCGTGGAACCGCTCGTCGGCTGCGAGCGCCGCCTCGAGGTCGCCGCGTCGCTGCGCCGCGGCGAAGTCGTCGTTCGCGGCGCGCATCTCGGTGAGATCCTCCGCGGTGAGCCGCGCTGCCGCCTCCCGGACGGCGAGGGCGTGGAGGGCCGCGACGACGGTCCGGGCATCCCGCACCGCGGCGGGATCGACGGGCGTCACGACGGTCGATCGCCCCGGCGTCGCGCGCACGAGCCCGACCCGCGAGAGCTCCAACAGCGCTTCGCGCACGGGGGTGCGGCTCACCCCGAGCCACGCGGCGATCTCGCCGTCGCGCAACTGCTCGTCGGGGGCGAGAGTCCCGTCGACGATCGCGTCGCGCAGCCGCGTGAAGACCTCGTCGCGCAGAAGCGCACGAGGCGGGAGGCTCTGAGTCGGGATCGGCACGATATGCAATATATCGCACATGATCGTCGGCGTTGGTCAGGAATCGACGGTGCTCGATGTCGAGCTACGCCTGTGCGAACACGAGCGTGCCGTCGTCGATGGATGCCGAGACGAGTCGCAGACGCACGGTCGAGCCAAGCGTGGCATCCAGCCCCTTGACCTTCGCCTCGACGGGCGGGGTCGTGAGCTGTACGCGGACCCCGTCGCCGCGGAGGGTCAGCGCGACTCCCTCGAACACGTCGCCCTCGTGGCCGGCGAGCAGTGCCGCCTCGACGCGGTCGAGCGCACCGGCATCCAGTTGTGCGGCCTTCTGCGAGGTGCCCGCCATGAGTGCGGGCAGCGCGGGCAGCGATCCTCTCGCCCAACTCGGCACCTCGTGGCCGTTCGCGAGCGCGTCGCACACGACGAGCGACCACCGGTCGACGAGCCGCCGCAGCGGGGCGGTCGCATGCGCGTACGGCGCACCGATCGCCGCCTGCGTCGCCTTCGCGGGTGGAGCGCCGTCGAACGCGACGTACCCCGCACCGCGGAAGAGCCCCCCGGCATACTCCTTGACCGCGCGAGCTGCGGGGGAGCGGTCCAGGCCCCGCAGGTAGTCGCCGTACGGGACATCCGGGGCCCACGGGAGGCCGAGCGCGACCGTCTGCGCACGGAACTCCTCGATGTCCGCGGGGTCCGCGGGCGGCATCGTGCGGAGAATCCCGACTCCGCCGCGCAGCATGATCTCCGCAGCGGCCATGCCGGTGAGGAGCGACACCTGCGCGTTCCAGTCCTCGAGGGGAACGCCGTAGCTGCGCTCGATGCGGTAGCCGTCGCCGTCCGCGATGATCCGCGCCTCGGGGACGTTGAGGCTCGCGCCGCCGCGCTCACGCTCGCGCTCGGACCGCGCGGTGCCGAACCACGGCATCGCCGCGAGCGTTCCGGGAGCCTCGCCCGCATCGATGGCGCGCTGCGCCTCGGGGTACGCCCACTGGGCGCGGGAGCGGACGACGGCGTGCGTCAGGGTCGTCTCCACGGGGCGGGCGCCGTCGTCGAGGACGAACCGCCAGACGAACGCGCGCCGGTCACGCCCCGGGAGGAGCGATGCGGCGTCCTCGCTCAGCACGGTCGGGTGCAGCGGGATCCGGCCGTCGGGCGCGTAGACCGTCTGCCCCCGGCGGCGTGTCTCGGCATCCAGCATCCCCTCCGGCGCGACGTACGCGGGCAGGTCGGCGATCGCGTAGTGCAGGACTCCGCCCGTCGGCGTCCGCTCGAGGTGCAGCGCCTGGTCGAGGTCCGTCGAACCGGCCGGGTCGATCGTCAGGAACTCGATGCCGCGGAGATCGGCGAGACCCGCTCGGCCGGGGTCCGCCGAGACCTCGCGGGCGGCGCGCTCCGCTTCGGCCACGGCGTCCGGCGGGTAGGAGTCGGGCAGGCCCAGGTCGCGCCGGAGGCGGGCGAGCGATGCGGCGAGCTCGCCGTGGACATCCATCGGAGCGAGACGGGCGCGACGCGAAGGCACGGGGTCAGCCTACGGGCGCGCGCCCCCGAGACTAGGCTTGACGCTCGTGGTCACACGTCTTTCGAACTACTTCGTCCGCACCCTCCGCGAGGACCCCTCGGATGCCGAGGTCACGAGCCACAGGCTGCTCGTGCGCGCCGGCTACATCCGCCGCGCCGCGCCGGGCATCTTCACGTGGCTGCCGCTCGGGCTCAAGGTCAAGGCGAAGATCGAGGACATCATCCGCGAGGAGATGGCCGCCGCCGGCGCCTTCGAGGTGCACTTCCCGGCGCTCCTGCCCCGCGACCCCTACGAGCAGTCGGGCCGCTGGACCTCCTACGGCGACGGTATCTTCCGGCTGCAGGACCGTCGCGGTGCCGACTACCTCCTCGCCCCGACGCACGAGGAGATGTTCACGCTGCTCGTGAAGGACCTGTACTCGTCGTACAAGGACCTGCCGCTGACGATCTTCCAGATCCAGGACAAGTACCGTGACGAGGCGCGCCCGCGCGCCGGGCTTCTGCGCGGGCGCGAGTTCACGATGAAGGACGCCTACTCGTTCGACTACACGGATGCCGGGCAGGATGCCTCGTACATGTCGCAGCGCGATGCGTACGAGCGGATCTTCCAGCGTCTCGGCCTCGAGTACGTCATCGTCGCGGCCGACAACGGCCTCATGGGCGGTGCGCGCTCGGAGGAGTTCCTGCACCCGATCGCGATCGGTGAGGACACCTTCGTCCGCTCTGCGGGCGGCTACGCCGCGAACGTCGAGGCCTTCACGACGGCCGTGCCGGATGCGCTTCCCTTCGATGCGGACGGGGCGCCCGTCGTCTTCGACTCGCCCAACACGCCGACGATCGAGACGCTGGTCGCGCACTGCGACGCCGTGCTCGAACCGCGCGCGGACGGCCGTGCCTACGAGGCGGCCGACACGCTGAAGAACGTCGTGCTCGCCCTCACGCACCTCGACGGCACGCGCGAGCTCGTCGTCGTGGGCCTGCCCGGCGACCGCGAGGTCGACGACAAGCGCGCCGAGGTCGCCTTCGCCCCCGCCGCGGTCGAGGCCGCGACGGCCGAGGACTTCGAGCGGAACCCCCTTCTGGTCAAGGGCTACATCGGGCCCTGGTCGCCTGAGGGGGCCGTCCTCGGCGAGGAGTCGGCCACGGGCATCCGGTACCTCGTCGACCCGCGCGTCGGCGAGGGATCCAGCTGGATCACCGGTGCGAACCTCGACCAGAAGCACGCCCACTCGGTCGTCGCGGGCCGCGACTTCTTCGCCGACGGCGTCGTCGAGGTCGCGAACGTGCGCGCCGGAGACCCCGCACCCGACGGGTCGGGCCCGGTGGAGCTCGCGCGTGGCATGGAGATCGGGCACGTCTTCCAGCTCGGGCGCTTCTTCGCCGAGACGCTGGGCCTGAAGGTCCTCGACGAGAACGGCAAGCTCGTCACCGTGACGATGGGCTCCTACGGCATCGGGGTGACCCGCATCCTCGCGATCCTCGCCGAACTGAACAACGACGAGAAGGGTCTCGTCTGGCCGGCATCCATCGCACCGTTCGACGTGCAGGTCGTTGCAGCGGGCCGCGACGAGGCCGCGTTCGCGCTCGCCGAGGACGTCGCCCAGCAGCTCGAGGCAGCGGGTCTCGACGTGCTGCTGGACGATCGCCCCAAGGTCTCGCCGGGCGTGAAGTTCGGTGACGCGGAGCTGCTCGGCGTCCCGCAGATCGTGATCGCCGGTCGCGGCGCCGCCGACGGCGAGGTCGAGATGTGGGAGCGGCGCTCGGGCGAGCGCGACACCGTCGCCGCCGCGGAGGCGATCGCGCGACTGACCGCGCGCTGACGCGGCCGGCTGGTGAGCTCCCTACACTGACGGCATGGACATCGAGCCCGTCTTCACGACCGTCGCGGTCGTGTTCGAGGTCATCGGCGCGGTCTCGATGTGCGTCGGGTTCGTGATCGCCGTGGTGCTGGGTATGCGCGCCCTGCGTCGCGGCGACGGGGGACAGGCGGCGTTCCAGACGCTGCGCACCACCCTCGGCGCGGCGATCCTGCTCGGCCTCGAGGTGCTCGTCGCGGCGGATCTCATCCGTACGATCACGTCGAAGCCGTCCCTCGAGGACGCCCTGATCCTCGGGCTCATCGTGCTGATCCGGACCGTCCTGTCCATGTCGATCCAGATCGAGATCGAGGGTGTGCTGCCGTGGCGGCGTGCCCTGCTGACGAGCGGCGGGCAGGTGCTCGGCGAACAGATCGCGAGGGACCGTGCTGCGGATGCCGCGCGCAGCAACGTGACCGGGACCCGCCGGCGCCGCGGCGGCGGTCGGGCCTGACAGGCGGCGCTCCGCCGATCAGCACCCTCAGGTCGCAGCGAAGCCCTCGAGCAGCTCCGCCGCGCGGGGAGCCCCGCCCGCGGCGGCGAGCTGTGCGGCGACCGCTCGGGCGCGCGTGCGGTAACGGGGGTCGGCGCGGACCCGGTCGACAGCGGCGCGGACCGCGGCGCTCGTCGGCGTGCCTGTCCGCAGGTTGATGCCGACACCCGCGGCATCCACCCGCCCCGCCACTTCGGGCTTGTCGAGATCGCCCCCGCCGACCACGAGCGGAAGGCCATGCGCGAGCGCGGTGAGCACACCGCCCCAGCCGCCGTTCGTCACGAGCACCTCCGCCCGCGGGAACAGCTCGTCGAACGGGAGCATCGCCGCGGTCCGGGCGTTGGCCGGGATCGCGAACGGAACCGTGTCGACGCCGCGGACGCCCGTGGAGGCAGCGACGACGGCATCCAGGTCTGCGAGGCCCGTCAGTGCCGGCTGCAGCAGATCCGTCGGGTCGACGTTCTGCGTGCCCTGCGTGACGACGACGACGGGATGCCCGTCGAGCTCGCCCCACCACGGAGGCGGCGGGATCGGCGCGGGCTCCGAGAGCCGTCCGACCCAGTGGAGGTGCGGCGGCCTCGGGATGTCGAAGTCGAGTGCGGCGACCCCGGACGCGAGGATCAGCTCCGCAGACCACACCTGCCGATCGAATCCGGCGCCCGCGGCCGGCAGCCCGACGGCGTCACGTGCTCGATCGGCGGCGCGGTTGAGCCGCCCCGACAGTGCCGGGATGAGGGCGCGCAGCGCGGCGTCCCGCGCCCGCCCGAGGGCTGTCCGCCCCGGCCGGAGCCCGAGGCCCGGCGGCGGGCCGTGCGGAGAGACCAGGTGCAGGGGCAGGATCGCGACGGTGGCCCAGCGGCATCCGAGCGCTTCGGCGATGACGCTCGGTGCGAGGGATGCCTCGTCGCTGACGAGCACGTCCCACCGCTCGCGGTCCCACTCCGTGCGAACGTCGGCGAGCTGGGCGGGCGCCGTGGCGACGAAGAGATCCTCCATGTTGATCATCAACTGCGCGAAGCCTTTCTTGCCGCGCAGGCGCGGGAACGTCGCCGGGAGGTTCTGCTCGTCGAAGTCGGGCGCGTTCCGCCACGGGACGAACCGCGCGCCCGTCCGCTCGATGCGGCCACGAAACGCCGCACCCGTGTAGAAGCGCACGTCGTGCCCCCGCGCCACGAGCGCCGCCGCGACTGCCGCCATCGGCGCCACGTGGCCCGAGAACGGCATCGCCGTCACCATGAACCGCGCCATACCGGCATCATCGTCCTGTCGCTCCGGAAAGGGAATCCGTGCGAGCACGGAATCAGTCGGCGATCGCCTCGAGGTAGGCGAGGATCGCGCCGTGCGCCACCTGCGGTTCACCCGACCGTGCCAGGCTGGGCGCATGGCAGGAAGCTCCACCCAGATCCCGGCATCCGTCACCGACGACATCCGCAGGCTCATCGCGGATGCCGGAATCGACGCCGATCAGGATCTCATCGCCCGCATCCTCGCGACCGGCGTCGGTCTCGGACTCGACGACACCGACCGCCTCGACCTCAAGATCACCTCCGCCGCGCTCACCGAGATGCGGGCCGCGTTCGCGCTGTTCGCACCCTTCCGCGGCATCCCGAAGGCGACGATCTTCGGTTCGGCACGCACCCGCCCCGACGACGAGCTGTACCGTGCGGCCGCGGCGGCGGCGCACGCGCTCGCCGACCAGGGCTGGATGGTCGTGACAGGAGCCGGCCCCGGAATCATGCAGGCCGCGGCCGAGGGTGCCGGTCCCGAGCATTCGATCGGAGTCAGCATCCGCCTGCCGTTCGAAGAGAAGCCGAACGCCGTCATCGCGAAGAATTCGCGCAACGTCGCGATGAAGTACTTCTTCACGCGCAAGCTGATGCTCGTGAAGGAATCCCAGGCATTCATCTGCGTGCCGGGCGGCTTCGGCACGCTCGATGAGATGTTCGAGCTGCTGACGCTGCAGCAGACCGGAAAGGCCGAGCCCACGCCGATCGTCCTGCTCGACCGGCCCGGGGGCACGTTCTGGGCGGGGCTCGAGCGCTTCGTCGACGAGCAGCTCGTCGCGAGCGGCGTCATCTCGCCGGACGACTTCGGACGCGTGCTCGTGACCGATTCGGTGGATGCCGCGGTGGCCGAGATCACCGGGTTCTACCGCAACTTCGACTCCCTGCGCTGGGTCAAGGACCGCCTGGTCCTGCGGCTGCATGCGGAGCCCACGCCCGCCGAGCTCGACGATCTCAACGCGCGCTTCGGCGACCTCCTGGTGGACGGGCGGATCGAGGCGACCGCGCCGCTGCGCGCCGAGGAACGCGACGATGACCGGCTCGACCTGCCGCGCGTCGTGCTGACGCTCAACCAGTTCAAGGTCGGGTCGCTGCACCGCCTCATCCGCGCGCTGAACGCGCTGCCGTCCGCCGCAGGCGAGCCGGCCACCCCGCCCGTTCCTGCGTCCGGATTCTGAAGGCTTACGGCTCCCGGTCGGCGCCGCCCGCGATCCACGGGCGGCCGAGGGGGATGACGTGGCGCCCCATCGTGCGCCAGTAGAACTTCTCGATGAGGAGGTAGGCGGCCAGCGCCGACGCCACGATGAGGAACCACGCGCCGACGTTGGCCCAGCCGTCGACGCCGGTGAAGCCGCCGACCGCTTCCAGGCCGAGGCCGATCGAAACGCACAGGAGCGTCACGGGAAGAGCCGTGTTGTGGGTCGCCCCCGCGAACATGAAGCCGAACGCCAGCACGGAGAAGATGAGGGAGAACAGCGGCCTCGCGGGCCCCGACACCTCGAAGAAGCCGAGTTCGCCGCCGAGGAGGAACCCGGGCATGCAGATCCAGTACCAGCCGAAGGCGTTGTAGACGATGAAGTGGAAGTCGTCGCCGATGAAGTAGGAGAGCATCCCGGCGGTCACCTGCACGATGCCGCCGAACACCGCCCCGACCCAGAACACTGCGCTCTCGCTCTGGACGCCGAGATGTGCGAGCTGAGCGGTGAGGGTGGCGATGATGAAGCCGAGCAGACCGATGAGTCCGGGGTCTGCCGTCGTGCGGGCGGAGCGGGGTTCCATGATTCCAGTATGACGGTGCATACTCGCCGGCACCACGTGCCGAGAGGACGGCGGGGGTCTGCGCGGCATCCGGTAAACTCGGTCGGATGATGCGGGGTGACCCGTCGTCGAAGAGTTGAATAGGGAGGCACCTGTGGACATCGATCTGGGACTGTTGCGGACGGTCGAGCGCGAGAAGGAGATCCCCTTCGACGAACTCGTCCGCATCATCGAGCAGGCCATCCTCACCGCCTACGCGAAGCACACGTCGCCCGACGGCGAGCTGTCCGAGGGTGCCCGCGCCGTGCTCGACCGCAAGACCGGCCACGTCGCCGTCTTCATCCCCCTCCTCGACGAGGAGGGCGCCGTCATCGGCGAGGAGGAGTCGACGCCCGAGGACTTCGGCCGCATCGCCGCCTTCGCCGCGAAGCAGGTCATCAGCCAGCGCCTGCGTGACATCGCCGACGAGGCCGTGCTCGGCGAGTTCCGCGGCAAGGAGGGCGACATCGTCGCGGGCGTCATCCAGCAGGGCCCGAACCCGCGCATGATTCACGTCGACCTCGGCACCGTCGAGGCGATCCTCCCGCCCGAAGAGCAGGTCGCCGGCGAGGAGTACCCGCACGGCGCACGCCTGCGCGTGTACGTGACCTCCGTGTCGAAGGGCCTCAAGGGGCCCCAGATCACGGTGTCCCGCACGCACCCGGGCCTTGTTCGCAAGCTCTTCGCACTCGAGGTGCCCGAGATCGCCTCGGGTCTCGTCGAGATCACGTCGCTCGCCCGCGAAGCCGGCCACCGCACCAAGATCGCCGTGACCGCGAAGGACCCCGCGATCAACGCGAAGGGCGCCTGCATCGGGGAGCTCGGTCGGCGCGTGCGAGCGGTGACGGAGGAGCTCGGCGGCGAGAAGATCGACATCGTCGACTACGACCCCGAGCTCGCGAAGTTCGTCGCGAACGCGCTGTCGCCCGCGAAGGTGACTTCGAGCTTCGTGCTGGATGCCTCGTCGAAGGCGGTCCGCGCCCTCGTTCCCGACTACCAGCTGTCGCTCGCGATCGGCAAGGAGGGCCAGAACGCCCGCCTCGCCGCGAAGCTCACCGGCGCGAAGATCGACATCCAGCCGGACTCGATCCTCGAATCGTGACGCGCGGGGCCGCTGCGCGGGCGACCGCGTCGAAACGGCCCGCCCGTGGAGGGGGTAGGATGGAACCCGTTCGAACGTGCGTGGGGTGCCGCGCTCGTGCCCCCCGATCCGCCCTGTTGCGGGTCGTCGTGCGGGATGGCGTGATCGTCGCAGACGAGAAGGCGGTCCTGCCCGGCCGGGGTGCGTGGGTGCACGACACGGAAGCGTGCGTGCAGGCGGCGGTCCGTCGGCGCGCGTTCGGGCGAGCACTGCGAGTGTCCGCACCTGTGGACACGCAGACCTTTCAACACCACCACCAGCGAAAAGGCTGAACGGCTATGGACACGAAGTGAACGGCTCGAAATGAGACCCGTCCGCATCTAACGGTCTGCCCTGTCCGGGGAGACCTCAGACAGGAGAATTGTGGCAAACCCACGAGTGCATGAAATCGCTTCCGAGATCGGCGTCGACAGCAAGGTCGCCCTCGCGAAGCTGAAGGAGCTCGGCGAATACGTCAAGAGCCCCTCATCGACGATCGCGCCCCCCGTGGCGCGCAAGCTGCGCGCGGCCCTCGAGGCCGACGGTGCGGCCAAGCCCGCCGAGGCCGCGAAGTCGGCGTCGCCGGCCCCGCGTCCCGCCTCGGGCGCACGCCCCGGCCCCGCCAAGCC
>JASCPG010000036.1 GCA_029960085.1 Microbacteriaceae bacterium PS02067
GGCGCTTGTTCTCCCCCCCCCCCCGGCGGGGCCGCCCCCGGCCGGGGCGCCGGGGCCCCCCCCCCCCCACGCCGGTTCGATAGAGCTCGCGCTCTCCGTCGGGCGTGGCCATACACCGGTCGCACCGTCGGCTTCGTCTGCCGTTGACCGAGGCGACTGCGCCCGAACTCCTCCAAAAGGCGAGCCGCGCGCGGCGCGGCCTCCGAAATGTCGCGGCGAGGCCGTCCCTTCCTTGGTGGACTGGAGGAATTCGGGTTCGGCGCGCCCGGCAGGCTCGTGCCGCACACGGCCCGACTGCCGCCATGGCGCGCCCCGCTGCGCTGGCACACGCGCGGCGGGGCCCCACAGACCGACGCCGAGGGGCCCCTGTCGGCTGCGCCCGAACTCCTCCAAAAGGCGAGCCGCGCGCCACGCCGACCCCGAAAACTCGAGGCGAGCACATCCTGCTCCCGGCGGATTGGAGGAGTTCGGGCACGGTCCGCCGCGCGGCCCGCCCCCACGGCCGTCTGACGCCTTGCCCGGCCCGGCTGACTCGCCACCTGGCCCGCCGGCTGCCCGGCCCGCCTGCCGTCCCGCCCCCGCCCGACACCCCACCGCGCCTGAGGCCCCACCCCTGCCGCGCCCGGAATGCACAGCGCGCCTGGGGTGTTGGGAACGGGGATGACTCCCGCGCTCTCCGTCCTCGATCTCGTTCCCGTCCGCACCGGCCAGACCAGCACGCAGGCGGTCGCTGCCTCGCTCGCCCTCGCCGCCGAGGCCGACCGTCTCGGCTACACGCGGTACTGGTTCGCGGAGCATCACAACATGCCCGCCGTGGCGTCGACGACGCCGCCGGTGCTCGCCGCAGCCGCCGCCGCGCGCACGGCGCGGATCCGCGTGGGCTCGGGCGGAGTCATGCTGCCGAACCACTCTCCGCTCGTCGTCGCGGAGCAGTTCGCCGCGCTCGAGGCCATCGCGCCGGGCCGCGTCGACCTCGGCATCGGCCGCGCGCCGGGGAGTGACCCCGTCATCACCCAACTGCTGCGGATGTCGGGCACGACGAGCGACGTCGACCGGTTCCCCGACCACATCCGCGACATCCTCGCCCTCGCGTCCCCCGACGGCGCCTCGGTGCGCCTGACCGGCCGCGGTGAGGGGCAGGACCGTTACGCGATCCACGCGACACCGGCCGCGACCGGGACTCCGGAGCTGTGGCTGCTCGGGTCCTCCGACTACTCGGCGCAGCTCGCCGCCGCGTTCGGACTGCCCTACGTGTTCGCCAACCACTTCTCCGGCGACGGCCTCGACCGCGCGCTGGACCTCTACCGACAGGGCTTCCAGCCGTCCGAGCACCTCGACGCCCCGCGCACCTTCCTCACCGCGAACGCCGTCGTCGCTCCGACCGCCGATGAGGCCGAGGAGCGGATGCTCCCTCAGGCCCGCATGATGGCGCGACTGCGCGGCGGGCTGCCGCTCACGGCACTCGAGACCGTCGAAGCGGCCTCGGCGGCCGAGGCGTCCGCACCCCTCGCGGCACCGATCCTCGACGGCATGCGCCGCCGCTGGTTCGTCGGTGAGCCGGATGACGTCCGCGCCCGCCTCGCCGCATTCGCCGCGCAGCACGGCGTCGACGAGGTCATGATCTCCCCCGTCGCCGGTTCGTACGACGACGAGCCGATGGATGCCTCTCCCGGCCGCGTACAGACGCTCGCCCTTCTCGCGGGCTGAGCCCCCGTGTGGCGCGGGACTACGCCTCCGGCTCGCCCGAGATGAGCCCGCGCAGCCAGTCCCGCGCCTCGACGAACACGTCATCGCTGTAGCGCTCGGGGTAGTGCACGATCGCGCGGTCGGCGCGCGGGTACGAACCGAGGTACACGACCTTGGGGCTGAACCGGCGGAGTCCGAGCAGGGCATCCGCCATCCGCTCATCCTGCACGTGTCCGTCGGCGTCGATCACGAATCGGTACCGGCCGAGCGCGTCGCCGATCGGCCGCGAGGCCAGCAGCGACAGATTGATCCCGCGCGTCGCGAACTGTTCGAGCAGTTCCAGCAGCGCACCGGGGTACTCCTCGGGCAGTTCGACGATCAGCGACGTCTTGTCCGCCCCCGTGGGCGCGGGCGCGGGCGCCGTGCGGCTCACGAGCACGAAGCGGGTGACGGCGTTGGCGTTGTCGCCGATCGACTCGGCGAGCAGTTCGAGGTCGTAGTGCTCGAGGATGCCGGGCGCTGCGATCGCGGCGTCCGCGTCGCTCACTCCGTCGACGATGCCGACGGCGGATGCCACGTTCGACGCCGCCGGGAGGTGCGCGTGGTCGGGGAGGTGGGTGCCGAGCCACTGCAGACACTGGGCGTAGGCGACGGGGTGCGCGGCGATGAGGCGCACATCTTCGAGGCGGACGCCGGGGCGCGCGACGAGTACGAAGTTCACCGGCACGAGGTATTCGCCGACGATCCGCAGACCGGGCATGGTGGCCAGGGCGTCCTGGGCCGTCGAGACCCCGCCGTCGACCGAGTTCTCGATCGCGATGACCGCGGCATCCGAGCGCCCGTCGACGACGTCCGCGAGGGCCTCGCCGACGTTGTGCACGGGCCGCCAGATCTGGTCGCGGGCCTCGGGCACCTGGGCGAGCGCGGCCTCCGTGAACGTTCCTGCCGGTCCGAGATAGCTGTACGTCCGTCGGGTGGGAGCGGTCTCGGCAGACTGCGGCTCGGTCATCACCCGCAACAGCCTAGTTGCGAAGCGCGCGGGCGCGCGGCGCCGTCCGTCGACCGCCCACGCGTACCCTGGAGCGCATGAACCGTCGTCGCGTCGCTCCCGTGATCACCCTCATCGCCGCCGCCGCGCTCGCCGTGGGCCTGAGCGCCTGCGCACCCGAGGCCGCACCAGGCCCGACCGGAAGCTCGAGCGCACCGAAGCCGACCGCGTCGGGGAGCGGGTCGGCATCCGCCACCCCCTCGGAGTCGCCGTCCGCGTCGGCGTCGACGTGCCTCCCGGGCACCTGGAAGATGGATCAGGCCGCGCTCGACACGTTCTACACGGACATCAACAACGCCCAGGCGGGCGCGGGCATCAGCTTCACCCCCAAGGGATCGGCGACGCTCACGATCGGCGCCGACGGGTCGTTCAGTTGGGCGCCGAGCCTCGAGCTGACCACCTCGGTCTCGGGCACGACGATCCTCGTGACGATCGGCGGGCAGACCGCGGGCACCTACACGGCGACCGCCGACCGGATCACGACGCAGAACCAGTCGACCGACGGCCTCCAGGTCAGCGCGACGATCGACGGCGTCGCGACCGACCCGGGCGCCATCACCGACCAGATCGCCGGCGCCCCCATCGGGGACTCGGCGTACACCTGCGCGGATGACACTCTGACGCTCACCTCCGACATCGGCGGAGCCGCCGCGACGTCGGTGCTGCACCGCGGCTGAGCGGCTCGCGACCGCCGCGCTCCCACCGCAGGACGACAGTCGACCGTGCGTCTCGCGCACCTCGGTGACAGACTGAGGGCATGAGCCGCGCAGGACAGCCCGCAGAAGCATCCGACCTCATCGACATCGACGAACTGATCGCCGCCTACTACGACCGGAAGCCGAATGCCTCGGTGCCCGAGCAGCGCGTCGCATTCGGGACGAGCGGCCACCGCGGCTCGAGCCTGTCGACGAGCTTCAACGAGGACCACATCCTCGCGACGACGCAGGCCATCGTCGACTACCGCACGGCGCAGGGGATCGCTGGACCCCTGTTCCTCGGGCGCGACACGCACGGGCTGTCGCTGCCCGCCGAGCGCACGGCGATCGAGGTGCTCGTCGCGAACGGCGTCGACGTCCGCACCGACTCCCGCGACTCGTGGGTGCCCACCCCCGCGCTCAGCCACGCGATCCTCACCTACAACCGGGGCCGCTCCGCCGATGACCCGGGTCGCGCTGACGGCATCGTCGTCACCCCGAGCCACAACCCGCCGCGCGACGGCGGCTTCAAGTACAACCCGCCGCACGGCGGCCCCGCCGACACGGATGCGACGGGCTGGATCGCCGACCGCGCGAACGAGCTCATCGCCGCGGGCCTGGCAGGCGTCGAGCGCACGCCGTTCAAGGACATCGACGCCGACACGATCGGCTCGTACGACTTCCGCGAGGGCTACGTCGCCGACCTCGCGAACATCATCGACGTCGCGGCGATCGCGAAGGCCGGCGTCCGGATCGGCGCCGACCCGCTCGGCGGCGCCTCCGTCGAGTACTGGGCCCTCATCGGCGAGCGCTACGGCCTCGACCTCACCGTTGTGAACCCCGAGGTCGACCCGACGTGGCGCTTCATGACGCTCGACTGGGACGAGAAGATCCGCATGGATCCGTCGTCGCCGTCCGCGATGGCATCCCTCGTCGCGCGCCGCCACGAGTACGACATCCTCACGGGCAACGACGCCGACTCCGACCGGCACGGCATCGTGACGCCGGATGCCGGGCTCATGAACCCCAACCACTACCTCGCCGTCGCGATCGACTACCTCTGCGCGCACCGGCCGCAGTGGCCGTCGGATGCCGCGGTGGGCAAGACCCTCGTCTCGTCGATGATCATCGACCGCGTCGTCGCGTCGCTCGGGCGCCGCCTGCTCGAGGTGCCCGTCGGGTTCAAGTGGTTCGTGCCGGGCCTCCTCGACGGCTCTGTCGTGTTCGGGGGCGAGGAGTCGGCGGGTGCCTCGTTCCTGCGCTTCGACGGGGGCGTCTGGACGACCGACAAGGACGGCATCCTGCTGTGCCTGCTCGCCGCGGAGATCCTCGCGGTGACGGGCAAGACCCCGTCGCAGCGCTACGCGGAGCTCGAGGCGGAGTTCGGCGCGTCGGCGTACCAGCGGGTGGATGCCCCGGCGACGCCCGCGCAGAAGGCGCAGCTCGCGAAGCTGTCGCCCGAGGCCGTGACGGCGACCGAGCTCGCCGGTGAGACGATCACCGCGAAGCTCTCGCACGCACCCGGCAACGGGGCGCCGATCGGCGGGCTCAAGGTGCAGACCGAGCACGCGTGGTTCGCGGCGCGCCCGTCGGGCACGGAGGACGTGTACAAGCTCTACGCCGAGTCGTTGCGCGGCCCGGAGCACCTCGCCGAGGTGCAGGCCGAGGCGCGCGAGGTGGTGTCGGCGGCGCTCGGCGGCGCCTGAGACCCGCGCGGACTGAGCGGCTGGGGGCGAGCGACACCGCGCCCCTGCGGGTGCGACACCCCTCCCCAGCGCGCGCGTCAGCTCACTCCGGGCCCAGCGGCCCGCGAGACCGCTACCTCTCGACGTGAGCGGCAGCGAGTGCCGCCCCGGCGGCGCGCAGCCACTCCGCGGGGTCGGCGAGCGCGGCCTCTGCCGATCCCGCCAGGTCCGTGAGCGATGCGGTCGCCGCGAAGCGGGACAGGTCGGCATCGGGCGCGATCCTCCCCGCCGCGAGCATGACCGGGATCCCCGCCTCGCCGGCGAGCGCGGCGACATGAGCGGGCGCCTTGCCCCCGGCGGACTGCGCGTCGTACGAGCCCTCCCCCGTGATGACGACGTCCGCGCCCGCGAGGGCCGCCGACAGCCCCACGCGGGTCGCCACCTCGTCCGACCCCGCGACGAGCGCGGCACCCCACACGAGGAGCGCGAAACCGGTGCCGCCCGCCGCTCCCGCACCGGGCACATCCGGCACACCCGCCGGAGCGCCGACACGGGTGGCCCAGCGGGCGAGCGCCGCGTCGGCGCGCGCGATGTCGGCGGCATCCAGCCCCTTCTGCGGGCCGAACACGGCGGCGGCGCCACGCGGCCCCACGAGAGGGTTCGTGACGTCGCTCAGCACCGTGACGCCACCCGCGGGGAGCGCACGCATGCCCGTGAGATCGACGGCGGCAAGCTCTTCGAGCCCGCGCAGGCCAGGCGAGACTTCGCGACCGTCCTCGCCGCGGAGCCGCGCGCCGAGCGCGGCGAGAAGGCCCGCGCCGCCGTCGGCCGAGGCGCTCGACCCGATCCCGAGGACGAGGCGGACCGCACCCGCATCCAGCGCCGCGGCGACGGCCTGGCCGAACCCGAACGTGTCGGCGTCCCAGGGTCGCCGCTCGGCGCCGAGCAGTTCGATGCCGCTCGTCGAGGCGAGTTCGACGACACCGGTGCCGTCGGGAAGGAGCAACCAGGATGCCTCGACGTCGCCCCCGCGCGGACCGCGCACCGTCACGGGCATCCGCCGGGCGCCGGGCACGGCCGTGGCGAACGCGTCGAGCGTGCCCTCCCCACCGTCTGCCATGGGTCGGAGGACGAACTCGTCGCCGGGCGACACCGACCGCCAGCCCTCGGCGAGCGCGGCGGCGACGCCCGCGGCGCCGATCGAACCCTTGAAACTGTCGGGGGCGAGAACCGCGCTGGCCATGACGCGATCCTATGAGGAGCCTCGCCGACCCATTCGGGCATCTGGCATGTTATCGTCAACATGACCGTGCCGGCCGATTAGGCTGACAGCAGGGATCGCACGAAGGAGACACCCATGACCTGGCTCGTGACCGGCGGCGCCGGCTACATCGGCGCACACGTCGTCCGCGCACTCGCGGCGGAGGGCATGGCCCCCGTCGTGATCGACGACCTCTCCAGCGGGCACGCCGCATTCGTGCCCGACGGCATCCCCTTCACGTACGCGTCGATCCTCGACACCGAGCGCCTGTCCGCGCTCATGCAGGCCGAGGACGTCACCGGCGTGATCCACGTCGCGGGCTTCAAGTACGCCGGCGTGTCCGTCCAGCGCCCCCTGCACACGTACCACCAGAACGTCGAGGGCACGCGCTCGGTGCTGCAGGCGATGGCGGATGCCGGAGTGCACAACCTCGTCTTCTCCTCGAGCGCCGCCGTCTACGGCACCCCCGAGGTCGACCTCGTCACGGAGGACCTGCCGAAGCGCCCGGCATCCCCCTACGGCGAATCGAAGCTCATCGGCGAATGGCTGATCCGCGACCAGGCGGTCGCGACGGCAGCGGATCCCCAGCCGCTGCGCCACACGTCGCTGCGCTACTTCAACGTCGTCGGCTCGGGCGACCCGAGGGTCTACGACACGAGCCCGCACAACCTCTTCCCGATCGTGTTCGAGATGCTGCTCGAGGGCAAGACGCCCCGCATCAACGGCGACGACTACGCGACCCCCGACGGCACGAACGTGCGCGACTACGTCCACGTCGCCGACATCGCCGCCGCGCACGTCGTGGCCGCCCAGCGTCTCGCCTCGGGCGAACCCATCGAGCCGGCCTACAACCTGGGCTCGCGCAACGGCCTGAGCGTCCGCGAGATCATGGATGCCATGGCACGCGTCACCGGCGTCGATTTCACGCCCGAGATCGCCCCCCGCCGCGCGGGCGACCCCGACCGGATCGTCGCGACGGGCGAACTCGCCGCGCGCGACCTCGACTGGCAGAACCGGTACACCGTCGACGAGATGGTGCGGACGGGCTGGGAGGCGCGGAAGGCCGCCGCCCGCGACTGACCGAGTCCCGGGCGCGCAGGCCCGCAGCTCCGGAGCTCCGGGTTCCGCTCATGCCCGTCGGGGATTGGCTGCCGGGCGTCGCCGACGGTGCGGGCGGCCCCGCCGTCTCCGGCGAGGCGGGCACGCACGACGAGCCGCCGACGTTCGAGCAGCTCGGGCACCTCGGACCGCTCGTGCGATACGACGCCCCGCTCCCCGCCGACGCGTTCGATGGGGCGGATGCCGGGGCCTTGGTGGTCGCGGAGGCCCGCGACCTCATCTGGGTGATAGTGGACGGCCGTCCCGTCGGGCGGCTGTCGCGCGCCCTGCACGAGCGGGCCCTGTCGATCCCGCGCGGCGCACGCCTTACTCTTCTCGTCGAAGACCAGGGGCGCGTGAACTACGACCACCGACTCGGCGAGCCGAAGGGACCCATCGCCCCCGTCACGCTGAACGGACGGCCGTTGCGGGGGTGGAGCGCCGAGCCCGTCGATCTGGCGGAGGTCGCCGCTCGCGTCAGCGGTTCGCCGAGCGGGCCGGCGGTCGGCCGCGTCGCACTGCGCTCGCCGACGCGTCGGCGAGCTTCGTCGCACACCCCGCACTCGGGCACCACGAAGAGTGATCGGTCGCCCGCGCCGCGCGGGCGACCGACACGGGCCTCACGTTCGCTCTCCCTCGTGCGTCTTCCGCACGAGGGAGAGATGATGAACACCATGACCGCGACCGCGCGCCACACGACCGTGTCGACGACGCTCGGCGAGCTGCTGCTGGTGGCCGAGGGTGACGCCCTGGCCGGGATCTACTTCCCACAGCACACCTACCCGCCCAAGCCCGAGGCCCTGGGCGAGCGCGTCGACGAGGCATCCGACCCGTTCTTCGCCGACCTCGCGCGGCAGCTGCGCGAGTACCTCGCCGGCGAGCGGACGGTCTTCGAGATCCCGATCGCCACGAGCGGCGATGCGTTCTCGGAGAAGGTCTGGGCGATCCTGCGCGAGATCCCGTACGGCACGACGATCACGTACGGCGCCATCGCCGAACGCCTCGGCGGACGGGGGCTCGCGCAGCGGGTCGGGCAGGCGGTGGGGCACAATCCGATCAGCATCGTCGTGCCGTGTCACCGCGTCGTCGGCGCCGACGGCTCGCTCACGGGGTTCGCCGGTGGCCTCTCGCGCAAGCGGACGCTGCTCGAATTGGAGGAGCCCGCCGAGGCATCCGCCGCGCGACTGTTCTGACCGGGGCATCTCTGGCGGGGGCGCTCCGCAGGCGACCGGGCGCCTCTCGGCGGGCAGTCCGGCGCCGGCTTCACCGGAAGCGGGGCGCCTCACTGCGGGCGGTCCGGCACCGGTGCGCTTCACGCACGGTGGGGTCACCCGACGGGCAACCGGGGCCCGTACCGGCGCGCGCCGCGAGCCCTCAGCCCGCGGAGCTGTCCCGGGCGACGAACTGCGGCGCGAGCAGGATGCTCTCGCCGCCCTCTCCCGCGATGAGCGCGGCGAGGGTCGCGACGGCGCGCTCCCCCAACCGGTCGAAATCCTGACGGACGGTCGACAGCGGCGGGCGGTACTGCGCGGCATCCGCGATGTCGTCGAAGCCGACGACGGCGACCTCCTCGGGGACGTGCCGCCCCGCGTCGGCAAGCGCGCGGAGCGCCCCGAGCGCCATCTGGTCGTTCGCGGCGAACAGTGCCGTCACCTGCTCGCCCGCGGCGAGGGCGTCGACGAGCGCCGCGTGGCCGGAGGCCGCGCTCCAGTCCCCGCGGAGCACGGGCGGCGCGGCGCGGCCCGCGGCATGGAGCGACTCGCGCCAGCCTCGTTCCCGCTCGGCGGCGGCGAAAGATCCCACGGGTCCGGCGAGGTGATGCACGGTCCCTCCGCGGGCGAGCAGATGGTCCGTGGCCGCGCGGGCGCCCGCGGCGTGGTCGGTCTGCACGGCGGCGACGCGGTCCCCGGTGACGGGGTGCGAGGCATCCACGACGACGAGCGCGAGTCCGCCGGGCCGGCTCAGGCCCTCCGACGCAGCGGTCGCCTCATTGAGGATGATCGCCCCGTCGATGCCCTGGTCGTGCAGGCGCGCGAACCCGTCGGCGACCCCCTCGGCGCCGTGGACCGTGACGACGGTGAGGGCAAAGCCGCGGACGGCGGCGGCATCGGCGATCGCCTGCAGCATGCGGGAGTTGCCGACCGTCGCGAGCGTCGACACGAGGAGGCCGATCGTCTCGGTCCGACCTGTGCGGAGGGCCCGCGCCGCGCGGTGCATGCGGTACCCGAGGGTCGCCATCGCGGCCTCGACCCGTGCGCGCGTGGCCGGGTCGACACGGGGGCTGCCGTTCACAACCCGGGACACGGTCTGGCCCGACACCCCGGCCGCGGCCGCGACATCCGCCATCGACACTCTGTGCTGCACCCGCCCACTCTCTCCCAGTTCGGACCGCACGCGCGCCGGACTCCTCCGACTCGCACCATGTTGACGATAACACGGTCTGTGTGTAGCGTTGCAGCGTGACTATGGAGGAGTTCGGGACGCACACCACCCTCGGTGCCGGCGTCGTCAAGCGCACAGCCCGGCTGGCCGACGGCCGCGAGTTGATCTACTTCGACGACCCGGGCACGACCCTCGGGCCCGAGCGGTCCGTCGACACCCGCGCCCTCGACCCGCGCCCCGACACCGCCACCATGCGGCAGGACATCCTCACGGGAGACTGGGTCTCGGTCGCGGCGGCCCGCCAGAACCGGGCGTTCCTCCCCCCGGCCGAGCTCGACCCGCTCGCGCCGCAGACCCCGACCAACCCGTCCGAGATCCCCTCGCGCTACGACGTCGCCGTGTTCGAGAACCGCTCGCCCTCGTTCGGCCCGGCCCTCGCGGCCGCCACGGGCGACGCGCCGGCCGCCGCCGACCCGCCGCGCGGACTCGACGACCTCGCGCACCTCGGCCTCGGTCGCACCCGCACGAGCGTCGGTCGCTGCGAGGTCGTCTGCTTCTCGCCCGAGCACGCCGGATCGTTCGGCACCCAGTCGGTGACGCGCGCCCGCACGGTCATCGAGGCGTGGGCCGACCGCACGGCGGCGCTATCGCAGCTGCCCGGCATCGAGCAGGTGTTCCCGTTCGAGAACCGCGGCGAGGCCATCGGCGTGACCCTCCACCATCCGCACGGCCAGATCTACTCGTACCCCTACGTCACCCCGCGCACACAGCGCCTGCTGGACTCGATCGACCGCACGGCGCCCGACCTGTTCCAGCGCATCCTCGAGTCCGAGCAGCAGGGCCCGCGCGTGATCCTCCGCGGCGAGCACTGGACGGCGTTCGTGCCGTTCGCCGCGCGCTGGCCGATCGAGCTGCACGTCCTGCCGCACCGTCACGTGCCCGATTTCGCCGGGCTGACGGATGCCGAGCGCGACGAGCTCGCCCCGTTCTACCTGCGGCTGCTGCGCGGCGTGGATGCCCTGTACGACACCCCGACGCCCTACATCGCCGCCTGGCATCAGGCCCCCGTCAACGTCGGCCGCGACACCGTGCGCCTGAACCTGCAGCTCACCAGCCCGCGCCGTGCGGCGGACAAGCTGAAGTACCTCGCCGGGTCGGAGGCCGCCATGGGCGCCTGGATCGGCGACGTTCCCCCCGAGGCCGCAGCCGACCGCCTGCGCGCCGCCGTCGAAGGAGTGACCCTGTGACCGACACCCCCACCGCAGGCACGTGGTCCGCGCCCGGCCGTGTGAACCTCATCGGCGAGCACACGGACTACAACGACGGCTTCGTGCTGCCGTTCGCGATCGAGTTCCGCACCGCCGTCGCGCTCCAGACGCGCACCGACGGGCGCATCCGCGTCACGTCCTCGTTCTCGTCGGATGCCGCGGAGGTCGCCGTCTCGGACCTGGCGGCCCTCTTCCCCGACCGTCGCGACGAGGTGCCCGAGTGGGCGCGGTACCCGCTCGGCGTCGCGTGGGCGCTCCTGGAGGCGACGGGTGTCGACGTGGCATCCGTCCCCGGCGTCGACCTGTCGTTCTCGTCCGACGTGCCCGTGGGTGCGGGGCTCTCGTCGTCTGCGGCGATCGAGGGCGCGACCGCGTCGGCCCTCAACGACGTCTGGGGGCTCGGGCTCGACCGCGTGTCGCTCGCGAAGGTGGGCTGCCGCGCCGAGAACGAGGCGGTCGGCGCCCCGACCGGGATCATGGACCAGATGGCGTCGATGCTCAGCCGTGCCGACGCCGCCACGTTCCTCGACTGCCGGTCGCTGCAGACCGAGTCCGTCGATCTCGGGTTCGCCGGCGCGGGCCTCGAACTCCTCGTCATCGACACCAAGGTCACCCACGCGCACTCGACGGGCGGCTACCGCGAGCGCCGCGCGTCGTGCGAACAGGGTGCGGCGATCATGGGCGTGCCGGCCCTGCGCGATATCACGGTCGACGATCTGACGCGTGCGCGAGAGCTCATGGACGACGTGACGTTCCGTCGCGTGCGCCACGTCGTCACGGAGAATCAGCGCGTGCTCGACACCGTCGAGACACTGCGCAGCGCCGGCCCGCGTGCGATCGGGCAGCTGCTGGATGCCTCGCACGCGTCCATGCGCGACGACTTCGAGATCTCGGTGCCCGAGCTCGACCTCGCCGTCGACACGGCGCGTGCGGCGGGTGCGATCGGGGCGCGGATGACGGGCGGCGGTTTCGGCGGCGCGGCGATCGCGCTGATCGATCACAGCCTGGTGGCATCCGTCACCGCGGCCGTCGAGCGGGCGTTCGCGGATGCCGGGTACGCGACCCCGCACATCTTCACCGTGCACCCGTCGGAGGGCGCGCGGCGCGACGCCTGACGCCCGGTCAGCGCCCGGACGGCACGACCATCGGGATGACCGGGATGCCGAGCAGCCGCGTGAGTGCGAGGCGTGCCGGGCCAAGTCCAGGGCCGCCGCGGCGGCCGAACCGGATGGACGGAACGGCGGTACCGAGCGCAAGGCGGGCGATCGCACAACCCCTGGCATCCACCGCCTGCGGGTCGTAGCGTCGAACACGGCGGCGGCGCCCGGCCCCGTCGGAAAGGGATGACCGTGGCCTACCTCACCGTCGCGACCGAGAACTCCACCGACGTCGACATCTTCTACACCGACCAGGGTCCGGCGGACGGGCAGCCGGTCGTCCTGATCCACGGCTTCCCCCTGAACGGCGAGTCGTGGGATCTGCAGCAGCGCGCCCTCCTTGCCGCGGGCCACCGCGTCATCGCCTACGACCGCCGCGGCTTCGGCGCTTCGAGCAAGACCGCGACCGGCTCGGACTACGACACGTTCGCCGCCGACCTGCACGCCCTCGTCGAAGACCTCGACCTCACGGATGCCGTGCTCGTCGGCTTCTCGATGGGCACGGGGGAAATCGCCCGCTACCTCTCCCGCTACGGCGCGGCACGGATCGCCAAGGCCGCGTTCCTCGGGTCGCTCGAACCCTTCCTGCTGATCACCGAGGACAACCCCGACGGCGCGGGCGATCAGGCGTTCTTCGACGGGACGTCAGAGGCCGTCGCCGCCGACCGGTATGCGTTCCTCACCGGGTTCTTCCGCGATTTCTACAACCTCGGCGACCTCCTCGGCGAGCGCATCTCGCAGGAGGCGGTGGATGCCAGCGTGCAGGTCGCGAACCTCGCGGGGAACGCGGCCATCGCGGCCGCACCGCTCACCTGGCCGACCGACTTTCGCGGCGACCTGCCCGCCATCACGGTTCCGACACTGATCCTGCACGGCACGGCCGACAACATCCTCCCGATCGACAAGACGGCACGGCGCTTCAAGGATCTGCTGCCTGAGGGCACTCCCCTCACCTACGTGGAGATCGAGGGCGCGCCGCACGGCCTGCTCCGCACGCACGCCGCCGAGGTGAACGAGGCGCTACTCGCCTTCCTGCAGGACTGAGGCCACCTGCGCGGCGCGCGGCTCGGGGTCCGTCAGGGAACGCGATGGAGCCACGCGTCAGTGGCGAACTTCGATGTCACGAGGGCCTCCGCCTCGGCATATTCCGATTCGGTGATACGCCCGGGCTGCGCGCCGTAGAGGTTCGCGAACGTGTCCTTCAGCCGCTCGATGATCGCCTCCCGCGGGAGCCCTGTCTGACTCCGGAGCGGGTCGACCCGCTTCGCCGCCGAGGTCGTGCCCTTGTCGCTCAGCTTCTCGCGGCCGATCCGCAGCACCTCGGTCATGACCTGACCGTCCATGTCGTACGACATCGTCGCGTGATGCAGCACGCCGCCGCCCGCGAGCCGTTTCTGGGCCGCCCCGCCGATCTTGCCCTTCGAGGAGGCGATGTCATTCAGCGGTTGGTATGTGGCATCCACCCCGAGCGAACGCAGCGCCTGCAGCGCCCAGTCGTCGAGGAACGCGTACGAGTCGGCGAACGTCATGCCCGCGACGAGGGATGCCGGGACGTACAGCGAGTACGTCACGATCGAGCCCGCGCCCATCATCATCGCGCCGCCGCCCGAGATCCGGCGGACGACGTCGTACCCGTGCCGGGCCGCGCCCTCGGGGTCGACCTCGTTGCGGTACGACTGGAACGAGCCGATCACGACGGCGGACTCGTTCCACTCCCAGATCCGCAGCGTCGGGTTCCGCAGTCCCGCACCGACGCGGGCGGTCAGCACCTCGTCGAGGGCGAGATTCATCCGCGGCGACACCGCCTTCTCGTGCACGATCTCCCACGTGAAGTCCTTCCACCCGGGGGCCGTCACGAGTGCGCGCCGCACCGCCGTGCCGACCGAGTCGGGCGTGAAGCCGAGCAGCTGCGCCCCCTCGGGGAGCGCGGCGCGGACGGCGGCCGCGATCGCCGCGGCATCCGTCTCGACGGGCAGGCCCGTGACGGCCGCGTCGATGTCGGCGAGCGCGTCGTCGGGTTCGAGGAAGAAGTCGCCCGCGAGATGGAAGTCGGCGATGCGCCCGTCGCGCACCTCGAGGTCGACCACCACGAGCTTGCCGCCGGGCACCTTGTATTCACCGTGCATAGACCCAGCCTAGGCGCGGCGGAGAAGGAGCGGCGCGGTCGGCGCCCGGCCTACCAGAGGCGTCAGTCGCGTGCCGGCATCCGATCGTCGAGCCACGCGACGAGGTCGGCGATCACCCGGTCCCGCGTGACGTCGTTGTAGATCTCGTGCCGGACATCCGGGTAGACGAGCGTCGTGACGTCGGTGAGGCCCGAGCGGGTGCGGTAGGCGTCGGCCAGCCGGTGCACGGCGCGCGGGCCGCCGACCGTGTCGTCGCGTCCGACCTGCAGGAGCACGGGCGGGTCGACCGGGAGGTTCCGCGCGGGCCGGCCGTACAGCTGCACCGCGTTGAGCGGGCCGAACAGCTTCAGCAGCGGAGTCGAGGTGGTGAGCGGGTCGGCGAGGAACGCGTCACCGACGGAGGCGTCGGATGCCAGCCATTCGGTCCCGTTCGAGCCGGCGCCGTTCCACGGCTTGTTGAGGTCGCCCGAGTTGAGCGAGCCGGGCCAGCGCAGCGACGACCCGCTGAGGATGACGGCGTCATAGGCATCCGGGTGCTCATCGAGCAGCATCTGCGCGAGGAACGATCCCCAGGAGTGCCCGAGGAGGATGAGCGGCAGGTCGGGGTTCTCGCTGCGGATGAGCTCGGTGAGCTGCCAGCAGGCGGCTTTCGCCGCCTTCATCCCGCCCTTTCCGAGCCGCCCGAGCTTCGAGGCGTCGCCTCCGTACTGGCGCATGCCCGTTCGGCCGTGGCCGCGGTGGTCGTCGGCGTAGACGATGTAGCCCTCGGCATTCAGATCCTCGATGAGGCGTGCATAGCGGCCCGCGTGCTCGCCCACGCCGTGGAGGAGCTGGATGACGGCGCGCGGCGATGCGGCGGCCGGATGCCTGTCGAACACGATCTCGATGCCGTAGGAGTCCGTGATCGATCGCTCTTCACCGGTATCGGTCATAGCGCGCAGTCTAGGAGAGACGGCGGGCACGCGTTCGAAATCGCACGCCGCCGCTTTCGTTAGCAAGACTAATGAGCTATGCTAACTAACCGTATGAACACCGAGATCTCCACCGAGGCATCCGACCTCCGCATGGCCACGTTCCGCTTCGCCCGGCGCCTGCGGTCCCAGCGCGCCGTCGACACGATGAGCGACGGCCAGTTCGCGGTGCTCGCCGCACTCTCCGTCCACGGCCCGCACACCCTCGGCGAGCTCGCCGAGCGCGAGCGGGTATCGGCGCCGTCGATGAACCGCACCGTCAATTGCCTCGAAGAGTCCGCGTACCTCGTCCGCACCCCCGACGACGACGACCGCCGCAAGGTCAACATCGCCCTGACCGAGAGCGGCCGCGAGGTCGTCACCGAGACGGTACGGCGTCGGGACCAGTGGCTCGTCGACATCCTCGAGGGGCTCGACGACGATCAGCGGCACATCCTCGCCCAGGCGGCCGTCATCATGGGCGAGGTGGCCGCCCGATGAGCGCACGTACCGAAAGCGGCATGTTCCGCTCGTTCCACGTCCGGAACTACCGCATCTGGTTCATCGGCGCGCTCGTCTCCAACACGGGCGCGTGGATGCAGGCGACGGCGCTCAGCTGGGTCGTGCTCACGCAGCTGACCCACAACGACGCCGCCGCGATGGGTCTCACGATGGCCCTCCAGTTCGGACCGCAGCTGCTGCTCGTGCCGCTCACGGGCCTCGTCGCCGACAGGTTCGACCGCCGGAAGCTGCTCGTCCTCACCCAGACGCTTCTCATGGGGCTCGGCATCGCCATCGGCATCCTGCTGCTGGTGGATGCCATGTCCCTCCTCCTCATGTACACGTTCGCCGTCGCGCTCGGCGTCGTCGCCGCGTTCGACAATCCCGCGCGTCAGGCGTTCGTCTCCGACCTCGTGGCGCGCGAGTACGCGACGAACGCGGTGGCGCTGAACGCCGCATCGTTCAACGGGGCGCGCATGATCGGCCCCGCCGCCGCGGGCCTCGTCATCGTCGCG
The DNA here is from genome assembly GCA_029960085.1 of Microbacteriaceae bacterium PS02067. GTDB lineage: Bacteria > Actinomycetota > Actinomycetes > Actinomycetales > Microbacteriaceae > Microbacterium. Next base: position 16,373 of record JASCPG010000036.1, read on the forward strand.
GTGGGAACCGGCTGGGTGTTCCTCATCAACGCGCTCACCTTCCTCGCGATGATCGTCGCGCTCGTGCTCATCCGCACGGACCAGCTCGTCCCCCGCGTGAAGGCGAACGGCGCTGCCCGCATGAGCGATGGCGTGCGCTATCTCGGCACGCGCCCCGACCTCGTCGTGACGTTCGTGATGGTGTTCCTCATCGGCGCGTTCGGCATGAACTTCCCCGTGTTCGCCTCGACGATGGCGCTCGAATTCGGTCAGGATGCCGACGGGTACGGCCTCCTCAGCTCGATCCTCGCGATCGGGTCGCTCGCGGGCGCGCTGCTCGCCGCACGCCGTGACCGGGCACGCATCCGGGTCGTGATCGCGGGCGTCGCGCTGTTCGCCGCAGCCATGGTGCTGTCGGCGCTCGCCCCGACGTATTGGTTGTATGCCGCGACGCTCATGTTCACGGGGTTCTCGGTCGTCACGATGCTGACGACCGCCAACGGGTACGTGCAGACGACGACGGACCCCGCCCTGCGTGGACGCGTCCTCGCGATCTATGTCGCGATCCTCATGGGCGGCACTCCGATCGGGGCGCCCATCGTCGGTTGGGTCGCGTCGGAGTGGGGCCCGCGGGCCGCGATCCTCGTCGGAGCCGTCGCGGCCGTCGTCGCACTCGGCATCGGCGTGACCTGGACGCTCGCCTCCGGCCGCGTGCACCGGCACGAGACACGGCGCTTCGCGCTCACCCTCGATGAGACGCGCCCGCTCTCGGTCATCGCGCCCGAGGAGTTCAGCGATGAGGTCGCCGCCACGACCCCGATCCGCCTCCCTGACGTGAGCGTCCCCGAGATCGCGACCGAGACCCGCCGTCGCACCGCGTGACGGCGCGATACCCGTCCGCCGGATCGCCCTGACCGGCACCGCGCAAGGCATAATGGCGAGGTGCCTCCCGGCACGGAGCCCACCCCGGACGAGTCGAGGATCGATGCCCTACCGCAGCCAGGCGATCGTCCAAGGATGGGTGGACGACTATCTCGCCGCTCATCCCGAGCACTCAGGCGCCGTCGCTGTGCTGGAGAAGGACTTCACCCCGGGCCCCGAGTCCGGGATGGTCGTGGTGACGCTCAGCAACGCGTCGACGGTCACCTACATCCAGCCTGTCGAATCTGGGGGCGTGGCGAACTGGCTCGTGACGTTCGAGCCCCGGTCAGAGGCCTTCGACCTCGACGCGGCCGGAGTGTCACGGCTCTCGTCCGATCTGGCGACCATCGCCGGGCTGTGCGAGTTCCTGCAGGCCCGCACCGACGAGGCCCTCGCCGCGGTCGGCTGAGAGCTCACAACCCCGGAAGTGCCACCACCGCCGCGGCGAGCGTCACGAGCGCAACGGCACCGCTGGCCGCGGCGACCTTGTGCAGCACCCCCTCCATCTGCGGCGACAGCGCCGACGCCCCGGCCGTGGGGGCTCCTTCGACCGCGCGCTGCGCCTCCGGGAGGTCGTCGTAGCGCCCCACCGGCGTAGACCGCCCATCGAAGCCGATGATATGTCCGTCCGCCGTGCGTTCGACGTACCCGAGACACTCGCCGTCTCGAGACGCCACGAAGAAGCCGTCCTCCACCGCCGTCCAGATGGCCTGTGAGGACCAAGGCCCGCGCACGTCGATCATGCGACCACCGACAGTTCGGGTCGCGCGTCGGCGTCGACGCTGTCCAGATCGATGGAGATCCCTCCCGCTGATGCCGCGGCCTGCGCGAGAGCATTGACGTGCAGGGGGTCGAGACGGACCAGCTCGGGAGAGTCGAACTCGAATCGCAGCGGGATCGCTGCGTGTACCCACAGAGATGAGCGTCCGCTGCGCGCAGACGTGAACGAGAGGCTGAAGCCCTCTGAGCGCCGAAGCTTCGCGATCGAGACCATACGCACATGCGCGAGTTCGCGATCATCCACGATGATCGGCTCGCCGGCGTTCCCGTAGTACAGACGTCCCATGATCGCTCCTCACGCTCTGATGGGAAGAAGGTTATTGCGTAGATAAGTAGTTCGTCAAACTACTTATCTACAGACCATTACGTCAGGTGATCTATATTGGTTGGAGCGCAACGGGGGGGCGATCGGATGCCGGAGCACACGGAGACGACCACCGCATCCGAGGCGCTCGCCCGATTCCGTGCAGCCGAGGCCGAAATGCACCGTCGCGTTCGCTCCACGGTCGCCCTGGGGGACAACGAACTCCAGATTCTTCAGTTCCTTCTCCGCTCATCGCACCGCGGTGCGGCTCGGCCGAGCGAGATCTCGCGTGAGCTCGGCATCAGCTCCGCATCGACGACCGCGCTTCTTGATCGCCTCGAACGCGAGGGACGCGTGAGACGCATGACGCACCCCACCGATCGGCGCAGCCTGCTGATCGCCCCCACCGAGCGGGCAGAGTCCGAGGTCGCCGATCTCATCGATGCGTTCGAGAGACGCGTCACCGCCGCGCTCGAAGGGCTCGATGCGCCGGGGCGTCGAGCGGTGGCCGCGTTCCTCGACGCCATCTCCGACGCCGCAGACGAGATCGCCTCGCCATCCCGCACGACCCGCGCCTTCGTCTGACGCAGGATCCACGCCTGCCGTCGACCTCAGGCGCGACGCACGGGCCTCAGGCGTCGATCTCGTCGACGGCGTCTCGCATGGCATCCAGGAAGCCGATGACCGTCTCGCGATCGGCCGCCGACATGCCGCGCACGACCCCCATCATGCGCTCGTGCATGGCCGAGAGCGTGTGGCGGATCTCATCGTCGGACTTCTCGCTGGAGGCGATGATGACGCTGCGGCGGTCGAGGGGGTTCGGTGCACGGGTGACGTGGCCGGTCCTCTCGAGGCGGTCGAGCAGTGCCGTCGTGGAGGCCGACGTGATGCCGAGGTACCGACTCAGCACCGCGGGCGTAACCGACTCGCCGTGCTGACGCGCGCGAGCGAGAAACCTCAACACGAGGAGTTCGTTCTCGCCCATGTCCATAGCCTGCTGCGTGCGGCGACGCATCGCGACCTCGGCCGCCCGGTAGGCCCGCAAGGCCTCCATGACCGATGTCGAGCGCGCGTCATCCTCGGCGTACCAGTACGACGCGGGCTTATCGGGATGCTCGACCATCGCTCCTATTGTGGACCCCTCGGCGCGAGGGCGCGCAACCCGGATGCCATGGCGCTGCGATCAGGCGCCCGCGAGCCCACCGGTGGACGCAACGGCACGGGCACGCTATCCTCAGTTCAGTTAGCGGTGAATAACCGAATCGAGGATGCCGTTGTCCGACCCGTCGCGTACCGCGTACGGCGCACTCGTCGCCGAGTTGCGCGAGCGCCGCGCGCTTGCGGCGGGGGCGGGGCCGGAGAACCCGCGCTGGGAGGCATCCCGTCGCCGGCACGTCGCTCGTGGCAAGCTCCTCGCGCGCGACCGCATCGACGCGCTGCTGGATCGGGGCTCCCCCTTCCTCGAGATCGCACCGCTCGCCGCGTGCGACCTCGGAGACGAGTGGCCTTCCGCGGGTGTCGTGGCCGGCATCGGCCTCGTGCACGGGCGGCACGTGATGATCGTCGCCAACGACGCGACCGTCAAGGGCGGCACCTACCACCCGCTGACCGTCAAGAAGCACCTCCGGGCGCAGGAGATCGCCGCCGAGAACCGTCTCCCCTGCATCTACCTCGTCGACTCGGGCGGCGCGTTCCTGCCGATGCAGGACGAGGTGTTCCCCGACCGCGACCACTTCGGCCGCATCTTCTACAACCAGGCACGGATGTCGCGCGACGGCATCCCGCAGATCGCCGCCGTGCTCGGCTCGTCGACCGCCGGCGGCGCGTACGTCCCCGCGATGAGCGACGAGACGGTGATCGTCCGGGACCAGGGGACGATCTTCCTCGGCGGCCCTCCCCTCGTGAAAGCCGCGACGGGTGAGGTCGTCAGCGCCGAGGAGCTCGGCGGCGGCGACACCCACGCGCGCATCTCCGGCGTCGTCGACCACCTCGCCGACGACGACGCGCACGCGCTCCGGATCGTCCGCGACATCGTCGCGACGCTCCCCGCGCCCGCCCCGCTCCCCGCGCTCTCCGAGGAGCCCGCCGCCCCCACGCCTCCGCGGTTCGACCCCGCGACGCTCGTCGACGTCGTCCCGGTCGAGCTCACCGTCCCGTACGACGCCCGCGAGATCATCGCCCGGATCGTCGACGACAGCGCCTTCACCGAGTTCAAGCGCGGCTACGGCGAGACGCTCGTGACCGGCTTCGCGCGGATCCACGGGCACCGCGTCGGGATCCTCGCGAACAACGGCGTGCTCTTCGGTGAGTCGGCTCTGAAGGGCGCCCACTTCATCGAGCTCTGCGATCAGCGCGGCATCCCCCTCCTGTTCCTGCAGAACATCACCGGGTTCATGGTCGGTCGCGAATACGAGCACGGCGGCATCGCCAAGCACGGCGCGAAGATGGTGAACGCCGTCGCGTGCGCGCGCGTGCCGAAGCTGACGGTCGTCGTCGGCGGCTCCTTCGGCGCCGGCACGTACTCGATGTGCGGGCGGGCGTACTCCCCGCGGTTCCTGTGGCTGTGGCCAGGCGCCCGGGTGTCGGTGATGGGCGGCGCGCAGGCCGCGTCGGTCCTGTCGACCGTGCGCGCCGAACAGCTCGAGGCAGCCGGTACGCCGTGGTCGGATGCCGAGCGCGCCGCCTTCGAGCAGCCGATCCGCGACCAGTACGAACGACAGGGCAGCCCCTACTACTCGACGTCCCGGTTGTGGGACGACGGGATCATCGAGCCCGGCGAGACCCGCGACGTCCTCGGCCTCGCCCTCGACGTCGTCCTCCGCGCCCCCATCGCCGACGCGCCGTCCTACGGCGTCTTTCGGATGTGATCCGGATGCCCCTGTTCGAGAAGGTCCTCATCGCGAATCGCGGCGAGATCGCGGTGCGCATCATCCGGACGCTGCGGCGCCTCGGCATCCGCTCGGTCGCCGTCTACAGCGATGCCGATGCGGATGCCCTGCACGTGCGCCTCGCCGACGAGGCCGTGCGCCTCGGCCCCGCCCCCGCGCAGGAGAGCTACCTGGCGATCGAGCGAGTGCTGGGTGCCGCGACGCGGAAGGGCGCGCAGGCGATCCATCCCGGTTATGGGTTCCTCGCCGAGAACCCCGCCTTCGCGCGCGCGTGCGCCGCCGCCGGGATCGTGTTCATCGGTCCGACGGCCGAGGCGATGGAGGTCATGGGCGACAAGATCTCGGCCCGCTCCGCCGTGGAGGCGCGGGGTGTCGCGACGGTGCCGGGCCTCGCCCGCCCCGGGCTCGCCGACGCAGAGCTCATCGCGGGCGCGGGCGCCGTGGGCTTCCCCGTGCTGATCAAGCCGTCGGCGGGCGGCGGGGGGAAGGGCATGCACGTCGTGACGGAGGCTGCGGCCATGCCTGCCGCCCTGGCTGCGGCGCGACGCGAGGCATCCGCGTCGTTCGGCGACGACGCGCTGTTCCTCGAACGCTATGTGTCCGCGCCCCGTCACATCGAGGTGCAGGTGCTCGCCGACGCGCACGGGACCGTCGTGCACCTCGGCGAGCGCGAATGCTCACTGCAGCGGCGCCATCAGAAGGTGATCGAAGAGGCGCCCTCGCCGCTGCTGGATGCCGCGACACGGGCGCGGATCGGCGCCGCGGCGTGCGACACGGCGCGCAGCGTCGACTACCGCGGCGTCGGCACGGTGGAGTTCATCGTCTCGGCGGATCGACCGGACGAGTTCTTCTTCATGGAGATGAACACCCGCCTGCAGGTCGAGCACCCCGTGACCGAGCAGGTGACGGGCCTCGATCTCGTCGAGCAACAGCTGCGCGTCGCGGCCGGCGAACCGCTCGCGTTCGCGCAGGCCGACGTGACCGTGTCAGGGCACAGCATCGAGGCTCGCGTCTATGCGGAGGATCCGCGCACCGGATTCCTGCCCACGGGGGGCCGGGTGCTGCGCGTCGTCGAGCCCGACGGCCCGGGCATCCGCGTCGACTCGTCGCTCGCCGACGGGCTCGACGTGGGCGTCGACTACGACCCGATGCTCGCGAAGGTGATCGCGACCGGTGAGACCCGCGACGAGGCGCTGGCGCGCCTCAGGGCCGCGCTCGAGCACACCGTCATCCTCGGGTTCGACACCAATCTCGAGTTCCTGCGGCTGCTGCTCGAGCGGCCCGAGGTCGCCGAGGGTGAGATCGACACCGACCTGATCGCGCGCGTCTTCGACAGCCTCCCCTTCGCCGAGGCGGACGACCGGACGTTCGTCGAGGCCGCGGTGCTGCGGGATGCCGAGGCGGCAGCCGCGGGCGTCGCCGCGTCGCTCGCCCGGGGTCTGTGGCAGCGCGGTGACGGGTGGCGGCTCGGTCCGGCCGCGCCCCGGCTCTTCCGCCTCGAGGCGCGCGGGCGTTCCGCCGACGTGCGCGTCACCGGGAGCGGCGCGTCGCTTCGCGCGAGGGTCGACGACGGCCCGGAGGTGCCCGTCGCGGTCGACCCCGCCTCGGGGTTCGTCTCGTGGGGCGGGGTGGGCCGCACCGTCGCCTGGTCGACAGGAGCCGACGGCTGGTGGATCGGGGCGGGCGGCGTCACGGTGCGAGTGTCGGAGCGCGGAGCGGCGGCGCGTGGCGGAGCGGACGCCGTGGGGATGCCGGAGGTCGTCTCACCACTCCCGGGGACCGTCGTCGTGGTGGCCGTCGCCGAGGGCGACCACGTAGAGGCGGGAGATGCACTCGTCGTCGTGGAGGCGATGAAGATGGAACACTCGCTGCGAGCCTCGATCGCCGGCACAGTGCGCCTGTCGGTCGCCGTCGGAGACCGCGTCGCGCGCGGCGCCGTCGTGGCCGCCGTCGAGGCGCCCTTCGATACACCGCGCTGACGCGCGGCACTCAGGGACCACCCTTCGATACACCGCGCTGACGCGCGGCACTCAGGGACCACCCTTCGATACACCGCGCTGACGCGCGGCACTCAGGGACCGGGACGCTGCGAGGCTTACGCCTCGCGAGAAATTGTGACCTGGACGTGGAGCTCGCTCTTGTGCAGGCCCGCGTAGACGCCGCGCAGGGGCGGCACGTCGTTGTAGTCCCGCCCGCGTCCGACCAGCACGTGCCGGTCGACGATCTCGCTGCGGTTCGTGGGGTCGTAGCCCTGCCAGTCGCCGACGAACCACTCCACCCACGCGTGCGACTCCCCCGTGACGGGAACACCCATCTCCGGGTGCGCGCTCGGGTGCAGGTACCCCGATACGTAGCGCGCCGGGATGCCCACTTCGCGCAGCGCGCCGAGCGTGATGTGGGTGATGTCCTGGCAGACGCCCTTGCGCTCGGTCCAGGCTTCGGCCGCCGTCGAGTGGACCTCGGTGCTCCCCGGCACGTACTCGACCGCGTCGCGCACGGCAGCGGCGATCGCGAGCGCCGCACGCCCCGGGTGGTCGTGCTGCGCGGCGATCGACCGGGCCACGTCGGCGACCTCGGCGTGCGGCCGCGTGCGCGCCGACTGGTCGAGCATCTCGACGGTCGCGATGGCGCGGGGCGCCTCACGGTGGAGGCGATCCCAGGTGACGTCGCCGAACTCGATGGGCCGCGGCCGCACCTCGACGAGCGAGCGCGCCGTGATGTCGAGCGCGCTGTGCCCCGCGAGCACGTCGAACGCGGCGACCCGCGTACCGAAGTAGTCCGTGTAGTAGTTCACGCTCGTGGACGGGTTGATGTCGAGCTGTGAGCTCAGCACGAACTGGGCATCCGTCGAACTCGGCAGCATCCGCGCCTCGTTGTACGACGCCCCGACGTCGCCCGGGTAGACGAAACCGGTCGCGTGTTCGATCCGCAGGCGCATCATGAGGTCTCTCCGATCCAGCTCGGCTCGGCGTGCGTCGGGAAGAACCGATCGCGGATCGCCTCGGATGCCTGTCGCGTGACCTTCTGCACGCTCTCCATGTGCTCCGGCAATTCGGCGAGGATCTCCTCCACCGGGCGGTATTCGAGCTCGGCCCGGATCCTCCCGAGCGCCCGCAGCACGCTGTTGGAATGCCCCACGCGGTCGGCGACGGGGTCGATGGCCTGCATGCACTCCTCGGCCCGGCTGATCGAGTAGATGACCGACCGCGGGAACAGCCGGTCGAGCAGCAGGAACTCTGCCGCGTTCACCGCGCTCGGCATCCCGCGGTACGTCCGCAGATACGCCTCGTAGGCGCCGCACGAGCGCAGAATGGTCGTCCACGACGGCCCGGATGCCTCCGTGAGCGCCCGTGTCGCGAGCAGCCGCGCCGTCATGTCGGTGCGTTCGATGGCACGCCCGAGCGCGAGGAACTGCCAGGCCTCGTCGCGGCTCGTCGACGAATCGGTGACGCCGACGGCGAGCGCCGAGCGCTCCCTGACCCACTGGAAGAACTCGTGCGCCTTCTCGTTGTTGATGCGTCGCGGCATGCGCGAGTTGGTCGTGTTGAGCGTCTCCCACAGTTCCGTCGAGACGATCTCGCGTGCACGACGGGCGTTCTCGCGCGCGGAGAGCACGGCGTAGGCGATCGACGACGGGTTGGCGCGGTCGACGGCGAGGCTCGTGAGCACGTCGCCCCGGGTCACGGTCGTCGTCGGGTCGGGCGGGATCGACCCCATGACGCCCATGAGCGAGCGGCAGGCAGTGTCCTCGTCGATCCACGGGTCTTCGAGCAGCAGCTGCAGGTGCACGTCGAGGATGCGCGCCGTGCCGTCGGCCCGCTCGATGTAACGGCCGATCCAGAAGAGACTCTCGGCGATGCGGCTCAGCATGCGCGCTCACCCCCCTGCTGCTGTTGCTCCTGCTGTTCGGACAGCGGCGGCGGCACGGCCGGCGCATGATCGGGCGAGGCCTGCGCGTCGTAGATGATCGGGATCGCCTGCGTGACGGATGCCTGGTCGGCGACGAGCCCCGCGAGCCCGCCCGGCTCCTGCAGCCCGCGCGCACCACGCAGCGGGGCATCCCCGCCGACGATCCAGGTGTCCTTCGAGCCGCCGCCCTGCGACGAGTTGACGACGAGCTGGCCTTCGGGCAGCGCGACGCGCGTGAGTCCGCCCGGCAGCACCCACACGTCGTCGCCGTTGTTGACGGCGAAGGGGCGGAGGTCGGCATGCCGCGGGCGCATCCCGTCCTCGACGAGCGTCGGGATCGTGGAGAGCATGACGACCGGCTGCGCGATCCATCCCCGCGGGTCGGCGATGAGCTTCTTCCGCAGCTTCGCGAGTTCTCCCGGTGAGGCATCCGGCCCCACGACGAGCCCCTTGCCGCCCGATCCGTCGACGGGCTTCACGACGAGTTCGTCGAGGCGGTCGAGCACCTCGGCCAAGGCATCCGGCTCTTCGAGGCGCCACGTGTCGACGTTCTTCAGGATCGGCTCTTCGGCGAGGTAGTAGCGGATGAGGTCGGGCACGTAGGTGTAGAGCAGCTTGTCGTCGGCGACGCCGTTGCCGACGGCGTTCGCGATCGTGACGTTGCCGAGGCGCGCGGCGAGCATGAGGCCGGGCGCGCCGAGCATCGAGTCGGCACGGAACTGCAGCGGATCGAGGAAGTCGTCGTCGACGCGGCGGTAGATGACATCCACGCGCTTGGGGCCGCGCGTCGTGCGCATGAAGACCTTGCCGCCCATGCACTGCAGGTCACGGCCCTCGACGAGTTCGATGCCCATGAGGCGCGCGAGGAGAGTGTGCTCGAAGTAGGCCGAGTTGTAGACGCCGGGGGTGAGGACGACGACGTTCGGGTCGTCCACGCCGGGGGGCGCCGCGTTGCGGAGGGCCTGCAGGAGCTTGTTCGGGTATTCGCCGACGGGCTGCACCCGCATCGAGTGGAAGAGTTCGGGCAGCGTCTGCGCCATGACCCGACGGTTGGAGATGACGTAGCTGACACCGGAGGGGACGCGCACGTTGTCTTCGAGCACCCGCATCTCTCCGTGCTCGTCGCGGATGAGGTCGATGCCGGCGACCTGGATGCGCACGCCGTTGGCGGAGTGGATGCCTGCCGCCTGGCGGTAGAAGTACTGCGAACTCGCGATGAGGGCCGCCGGCAGCACGCCGTCCCGGACGCAGTACTGGTGGCCGTAGGCGTCGTCGAGGAAGGCCTCGAGCGCCTTGACGCGCTGCTTCACGCCCTTCTCGACGCGGGACCACTCGTCGAACTCGATCACGCGCGGCACGGCATCGAGCGGGAACGGGCGCTCCTCGCCCGCGAAGTCGAACGTCACGCCCTGCGCGAGGTACGAACTCGCGAGCGATTCGGTGCGCCCGCGGAGCTCTTCCTGCGTCATCCGGGCGAGTGCCTGGTAGAGCTCGCGGTACGCGGCGCGCGACATCGCGGCATCCCCCGGCGCCGCCGGCTTCTCGAACATCTCGTCGAACGCGGGCACCCCGGAAGCGGTCTTGCGCGGCGCCGACGTGGAACCGTAGCCGTCGAACAGATCACCCATGAGGTGAGCCTAGTCGCGGCCGTGTTTCAGGTGGATGACAGCATCCAAGGCATCCCCCGCCGCCCGCTGAGCCGCGCTCGTGCGCATCCCACACACCAGCGGATCACCCAGACAGGAGATCTCACCGAGACAGGATGCCTGGGGCCGTTTTGATCCTGCCCTGGTGATATCTCCTGTGTCGGTGACGACCAGGCGCGAGCGAACACCAGGCGCCGACCGGCGCAGCGGGCGTCAGCCGGCGAGCACCAGGCGGAGCTGTTCGATGGCCCAGTCGAGCTCCGTCGCGCGGACGACGAGCGGCGGGGCGATGCGGATCGTCTGGCCGTGCGTGTCCTTGACGAGCACGCCGCGCTGCAGGAACTTCTCGGCGATCTCGCGGCCCGTTCCGTAGGCCGGGTCGATGTCGACGCCCGCCCAGAGTCCGGCGACCCGCACGGTGGTGACACCTTGGCCGACGAGCGCCTGAAGCGCGCCCTCGAGGTGCTCGCCGAGCGCGAGCGCGCGCGTCTGGAACTCGCCCGACGCGAGCATCTCCACGACCCGCAGTCCGATCGCGGCGGCGAGGGGATTGCCCCCGAAGGTCGATCCGTGCTCGCCGGGGCGGATGACGCCGAGCACATCGGCATCCGCCACGACGGCGGAGAGGGGCAGGATGCCTCCGCCGAGGGCCTTCCCGAGAAGGTATACGTCGGGCACGACACCCTCCCGGTCGCACGCGAACGTCGTGCCGACCCGCGCGAGGCCCGACTGGATCTCGTCGGCGATGAACAGGACGTTGCGCTCATCGCAGATGCGGCGGATCTCGCGCAGGTAGCCCTCCGGAGGGATGACGACCCCCGCCTCGCCCTGGATCGGCTCGACCAGCACGGCGGCGGTGTTCTCGTCGATCGCCGCCTCGATCGCGGCAGCATCGCCGTAGGGCACCGACACGAACCCGGGCGTGAACGGCCCGAACCCGTCACGCGCCTGCGCGTCGTCGCTGAAGCTCACGATCGTCGTGGTGCGCCCGTGGAAGTTCCCGTCCGCGACGATGATCTTCGCCGCACCCTCGGCGACGCCCTTGACGCGGTAGGCCCACGCGCGCGCGACCTTGATGCCGGTCTCGACGGCCTCGGCACCGGTGTTCATCGGGAGCACGAGGTCCTTGCCGCAGAGCTCCGCGAGCGCCGCGGCGAACGGTCCGAGCCGGTCGTTGCGGAACGCGCGACTCGTGAGCGTGATACGCCCGAGCTGCTCGGTCGCGGCGGCGACGAGCGCAGGATGCAGGTGGCCGAAGTTCAGCGCGGAGTACGCCGACAGGAGGTCGAGATACCGCTTGCCCTCGACGTCGGTCACCCACGCGCCCTCGCCGCGGGCGACGACGACCGGGAGCGGGTGGTAGTTGTGGGCGAGGTGCGCCTCTTCGACGGCGATCAGCTCGCCGGTGACGGCGTCGCTCCGGATGTCGGTCGTGGGGGTGTTCATCGCTTTCCTCGCAGTTCGAGTGTGCAGCACTTGATCCCACCGCCGCCGAGCAGGAGCTCCGACAGGTCGATCAGCACGGGGTTGTAGCCGCGCTCGCGCAGCTGCTGCTCGAAGCCCGTCGCGCGCGGCGAGATGAAGACGTTGTAGCCGTCGGAGGCGGAGTTCAGCCCGAAGACCGCCCCGTCGGCATCCGACACCTGGATGGCATCGGGGTAGCGCTCGCGCAGGACGGCGAGGGATGCCTCGTCGAACGCGCTCGGCAGGTAGGCGATGTTCGCCCGCTCCACCCCGCCCGGGCTCTCGACCGGATCGAGCACCGAGATGGCGGTGTCGAGGTGGTAGAACCGCGGGTCGACGAGGCGCAACGACACGACCTCACGATCGAACACGCGAGCGACCTCGCTGTGGCTGTCGCCGACGGAACGGAAACCCGTCCCCGCGAGGATCGTGTCGCCGACGAGGAGGAAGTCGCCCTCGCCCTCCTGCACCTCGACGGGCTCGATCACCTCGAACCCGTGCGCGGCGAACCAGTCCATGAAGGGTCGCTCCTCGCCGCGGCGCTCGTCGACGCGGAAGCGCACCCCGAGCGCGCGACCGTCGATGATGAACCCGCCGTTGGCGGTGTAGACCATGTCGGGCAGTCCCTCGACCGGGTCGATGAGCTCGACCTCGTGGCCGAGCGCGAGGTAGGTGTCGTACAGGGTCTGCCACTGCTCGACGGCCTTGGCCGTGTCGGTGGGCTTGGCCGGCTCCATCCACGGGTTGATGCGGTAGCTCACCGTGAAGTACTCGGGTGCGCACATCAGGTAGCGGCGGTGCTGGGCGATGCGCGTCGGGCGCTCCGCACCTGTAGGTCGAGCCTCGGGCGCCCGATCTGCAACGGGTTCCGGATTCTGTCGGAGAGTGGACATTTCTCGCTCCTCTGTCGAAGGGCGGCGGACGCTGTCCACAGGCCCGTCGGCCCTTCTACTCCACCACAGCGCGGCGAGGAAAGGTCGGGGCGGGCACGCCGGCATCCATTGTGTCAGAACGTCTCTTGGGCCGCGCGCGCGAAAGTGAGTAGATTTATTCTCTATGGCACGTCGTTCGGGGGACGAGACTCGCGCACTGCTGCTGCGAGTGGGGATGCAGATGCTGCTGGAGCGCGGGGTTTCCGCGGGAGTCCAGCACATCCGCCTGCAAGACGTGCTGCGTCACGCCGGCTTGACGACGGGCGCCGCCTATCGCCTGTGGGCCGATCAGAGCGACTACCAGCGCGACCTCGCGGTCTCCATGGTGCGTCTGCGCCTCAGTGAGCCCACCGACTACGCGCGCTCCGCCGTCGCGGGCCTCATCGCGGCCGACGCCCCCGGTGACGACGTGATCCGCGCCGCCGCCGAGACGCACGTACGCACCGCCGCTGTCGACCTCGACGACCCCGCCGACGCCCGCGATGCCCAGCAGTACCTGATCTCGCTCGCACTGCGCACGACGGCGAAGACCTGGCCGGAACTGCGCGAAGCGGCGCACGACCGCCACAACGAATCGATCACGGCCTTCGCCGAGTTCTATGCGTACCTCATGGAGGCGTACGGATTCCGCATGAAGACGCCGTTGACGATCACCGATTTCACGGAAGCGATGGCGGCGATGGGCGAGGGCTTCTCCATCCTGGCCCTCGAGGGGATCGAACACCCGCGCTTCACCGCCGACGAGAGCGACGACATTCCGGCCGGCGAGTGGACCCTGTTCGCGCTCGGCGTCCGCGCGCTCGTCAACGAGTTCATGACGCGAGTGGATGCCGCGGCCCCGGGCCCGGAGGCGCCGGAAGCGTTCGAGGCATCCGTGCCCGAATCGTGACGGCCGTCGGGGAGCTCTGGGGTCGAGTGACCCCCCAACCCCAGAGCGACACTCCCCCCGGCGTGTCATTTCGACGGCTCGGACCTGCGATGACGCGAACGTCCTCGCGTGCTGGAACCGGTCTCCGTCGGCGCTCCCCAGAAGCGCCAATAGACATGCTGGCCCGTGCGAACGCGCGGGGCCAGAAAGATAAGTTACTTTCCTCACTGGGTGTCACATGTCGTCATTGATGCATCGCGTCCAACATCAGCGGAGCTCTTTGACGAGCGTCTCGTCGGTCTCGGTCGCGGTGCGCGTGGCGCCGGCGGCATCCATGACGTCGTAGGTCGTCGTGCTGAACCGCCCGGTCGCGACGTACCCGAGCCGCTCGTAGAGCGCCCGCGCACGGGGGTTGTCGACGCCCACTCCCATCGCGAGACGCCCCCCGACGATGCCCGGGAACCAGTTCATTCCAACGTTGCAATTCTGTGACCTGACAGCGCCTCCGATCCCGCTCGCTGCGCGGGCTCGGAAGCAGGCGGCGACACCGCGGCCCGGCGGCATGGTGCTGCGGCCACTGGACGTCACCGACACAGGAGATGTCACCGAGGCAGGACGAAGTAGGCCCTAGCCATCCTGTCTCGGTGAGATCTCCTGTCTCGGTGAGATCTCCTGTCTTGGTGATGCGCCCGGGTGGGCGGGGCGGGCGAGCGCTGCCGGCCGGCGTTGCGCCGCGAGCGTCGCGCGTCGCGGATGCCGGCGCCGACAGGCGGCGGTGTCAGATGACCTCTTCGCTCCAGCGGTCGGGGTTGCCGAAGCGATGCGCCGTGATCGTGATCGACTGCTCGTGCAGGAACGGCAGCAGTTCGATCCGGCCGGCCGTCGTGACCTCGCCCGCGTAGACGGCGAGATCGGGATCGCCGTCGGATGCCTCGGCGAGCGCCGTCTCGGTGGCGGCGACCGACGCGCGCGGGCCGACGAGGCGCACGCGCCCGGCACCGCCCTCCGCCCGGGCGAGGCGGACGCGCTCGATCCACTCGGCATCCGTCTCGACGAAAACAGGCACGTCGAGGTCGCCGAGCGCGTGTCGCACCGCGGCGGGGAGGCCCACGGGCGCACTCAGGGTGAACTCGCCGCCGGCCCGCACCGCCGCGAGGACGACGCGCAGCACGGCTTGCCACGAGGCATCCGCGGTCGCGCGCACGGCGACGGGCACGGGGCGATAGCGGAAGAGGTTCCGCTCGACGTTCAACTGGGAGACGTCCTTCACCTGGCCGAACTCGCGGTCCCACACGACCGCGTCGGAGAGCGCGCCCCGCCGCAGCCATTCGAAGGACTCGTAGTCGAGCGAGGGCTGCGCCGACTCGATGATCGCCGTGATGCGCGTGTCGAGGCCGCGCAGGTGCAGCGTCGATGAGGGCGCACCGCCCGCCGACGGGCGCCACGAGCCGAGCCCCACGAGGTAGTTCGGTCCGCCCGCCTTCGCGCCCGCGCCGACCGACGAGCGCTTCCAGCCGCCGAACGGCTGGCGCTGCACGATCGCGCCCGTGATCCCACGGTTGACGTAGAGGTTCCCCGCCTGCACGTCGTCCAGCCACAGCGCGAGGTCGGCGGGATCCTGCGTGTAGAGCCCCGCCGTCAGGCCGTACGCGACGGCGTTCTGAAGCTCGATCGCCTCGGCGAGCGAGCCCGCGTGTATGACGCCCAGCATCGGTCCGAAGAACTCCTCGAGGTGCGTGCGGGATCCGCGCCGCACGCCGACGCGGATGCCCGGACGCCACAGCCGGCCGGCGTACTCCGGCGGGGCATCCGTGACCCGGCGCGGCTCGACGAGCCACTGCTCGCCGTCTTCGAGCGTCGTGAGGGCCCATTCGAGCTTGCCGCGCGGCGCCTCGACGACGGGACCGACCTCGCTGCGCGGATCGGACGGCACCCCGACGCGGAGCGACTCGGTGGCATCCACCAGCTGACGGGCGAAACGCTCCGACCGGGCGACGGGACCGACGAGGATCGCGAGAGATGCGGCGGAGCACTTCTGCCCGGCGTGCCCGAACGCGCTCTTCACGAGGTCGGATGCCGCGAGGTCGAGGTCGGCGGAGGGCATGACGATCATCGCGTTCTTGCCGCTCGTCTCGGCGAGCAGCGGGAGCTCCGGCCGCCACGAGCGGAAGAGAGCCGCCGTCTCCCACGACCCCGTGAGGATGACCCGGTCGACGCCCGCGTGCGAGATGAGCTGCCGCCCGAGGCCGCCCTCGTCGATGTCCACGAGCGCGAGGAGATCACGCGGGATGCCGGCGTCGTCGAACGCCTCCCACAGCGCCTCCGCGACGACCGCCGCGCAGCGACGGGCCTGCGGTGCGGGCTTGAACACGACGCCGGACCCGGCCGCCAGAGCGGCAAGCACCCCGCCCGCAGGGATCGCGATGGGGAAGTTCCACGGCGGGGTCACGACCGTCAACCGGGACGGCACGAACACGGCGCCCGGCACGCGGTCGAGCTCGCGGGCGGTCGCGGCGTAGTAGTTCGCGAAGTCGACGGCCTCGCTGATCTCGACGTCCGCCTCGGCGAAGACCTTGCCGGTCTCGGAGGCCGCGACTTCGATGAGGGCCCCGCGGCGGGCTTCGAGGGCGCGCGCGGCGCCCGTGAGCACGGCGGCGCGCTCGACGGCCGGGCGCGCGCCCCACGCCTCGGCGG
>JASCPG010000037.1 GCA_029960085.1 Microbacteriaceae bacterium PS02067
ACTGGAAGTCCACCGCCCACACGAGATTCGGTGCGACCGCTGCCGGGGCGTCGACGGTCGAGGATCCGACGCGTTTGCGCCGCCGCCGCTGGGGGACACGGAGGCCTTCCTCGCGCCAGAGCCGCTGGATCTTCTTGTGGTTCACGACCCACCCCTCGCCGCGAGCGTCGTGGTAGGCCCTGCGGTATCCCCACCGCGGATGCTTCTTCGCGTACGCGCGCAGCCAGTCCCGCAACGCCCTGTCCGGGTCGGCGGTCGTGTCGCCCTTGAGCGGGCGACGGTACGCGGACCTGCTCAGCCCGGCCAGACGGCACGCCATCCGCTCGCTCACCTGCAGTGTCCTGATCAGGTGAGCGACGGCGGCGCGGCGCCTGCCCGGGCCTAGAAGTTTCCCTCAGCCAACTCCTTCAGCGCGGCCTTCTCCAGCTCCGCTTCGGCCAGCAGCCGCTTCAGAGTGGCGTTCTGCTTCTCGAGCTCCTTGAGACGCTTCGCGTCGTCGGCCTTCAGGCCGCCGTACTGGTTCCGCCACCGGTAGTACGTCTGCTCGGACACGCCGAGCTCCCGACACACCGCGGCGACGTCCGCGCCGTCGGCGAGCATCCTGTCGGCCTGCCCGAGCTTTCGGACGACCTGCTCCGGGGTGTGACGCTTCCTGCTGTTCGTCATGATCTGACCAGTCTCCCTGCCCGAACCCTCGGGCGACAGGACGACTCACACAACGACTGGACCTACAAGACGGGGTCAGTCCAGGTGAAACTGTGCCGCGGAGTTCTGCGGGACACTGGCTGGCGGCCAGCGACAAAGAGCATGGCGTC
This sequence comes from Microbacteriaceae bacterium PS02067, assembly GCA_029960085.1. GTDB lineage: Bacteria > Actinomycetota > Actinomycetes > Actinomycetales > Microbacteriaceae > Microbacterium. The sequence continues at coordinate 816 of JASCPG010000037.1, forward strand.
GACCAAGAGCTACGCGGCTCGCCGTGCTTCTGACAACTGGAGTGAGAATCGGACAACTGGAGTGAGACGACTCGACAGGTCCGTGAGAATCGGACAACTGGAGTGAGACACGACAGCATGCTCTTGATCTAGCAAACTGCTATCTACCTGATGCCGGTGGGAAGCTCGCTCCGTTGCCTCGATCGGCAGTCGCGAGCTTATCACGGCTGTCAAGGGGGGTGCCAAACATCTGCCTATCGTCTGCATATGCCGGCGCACTGTCCGATGACAGTGATTCTGTGTCTGTGCCATTGATCTTGTGGCGGTGACGTTGATCACGTCGTCTGTGCCATTGATTCTGTGGTCGGCGTCGCGACACGCGGGTGGTCTTGGCGGGGCGCGGATGCCTCGGTCGTACTCTGACGCCATCGGTTCGGATCCTCAACTGAACATTCTGGTGGTGAGAGGAGCGGGCTTTGATCGAGTCTCAGGTGGCGACGCGGACAGCGCCGGCCCACGTTGACGTCGAGTGGGTCAGTCGTGGCAGGCGTGACCGCCGGGATGCGCTGGAGGTCGTCGACGTCGCGTTCGAGTCGGCCGATTTGGTGCGGAGGCCGTCGTCGTGGCAGCACAAGCGCAACTATGAGGGCTACTACTGGGCTGCGACGACGGGCACGCATGTCTGGTTCGAGTCGCTCTTCGAGCGCGCCGCGTTGATGAGGCTTGATCGCGATCGGCACGTGGTGGGTGTGGCGGCGCAGCCGATGTGGATCCACTGGTCGGGGAGCGGGCGGAAGCACGCGCCCGATTTCTTCGTCCGCTACCGCGATGGCCGTGGTGCCCTCGTTGATGTCAAGCCCGCGCAATACATCGGTTACGACGATGCGGAGGCGTTTAGGCGCACTCGGGAACTGTGCGGAAGGCTTGGCTGGGAGTACCTGGTCGTGAGCGACATCGCGGCGACTGAGCATCGGAACCTTCGGTTCCTCTCCGGTTACCGATTTGATCGGTGGGGCTCGCCTGTGGTGAACGCGCAGCTGCGAGACCGCTCGGGGGAGCGGCGGACGCTGCAGGCGTGGGCCGAGATCCTCGACGGGGCCTGTGAGTTGCCGCTCGGCGCGGTCTACTCCGCGGTGTGGTGGGGGTCGCTGAAGGTGGACGAGATCTCACCACTCGCGTTGAGTTCAGTGGCGGCGGCGTAGCCATGCGCGCGACGATCGGAACACGGCTGACGTGGGACGATCACGAGTTCGTCATCATCGGAATCGACTATCGACACGCGATCTTGCGATCGCTCACCGAGGAGTTCGTCCGCGAGGTGGTGATCGAAGAGCTGCTCCGGATGGAGAGCGTCGTCTGGCACGACGTCCGATCTCCCGCGACGGCGCCTGCGGATATGCAGTTGCTCGCCGCCCTGCCCGACAGGGAACGGCGGACGATCGAAGCCTGGGCGGAGCACCTCGAAACGATCAGGCTCGCTGTCGAGGCAGGCGGCGATATGACTCCGCTGCTCGCCGACGTCCGTATCGCGATGAAACCGGTCGTCGACGTGTCGACGGAGACGGTTCGCAGGAAGTATCAGCGCTACGTGTCCGAGGGCATTCTGGGACTGATCGACCATCGTCGTTATAACGGGCGTAAGCCGGCAATCGACGCGCGCATTGGTGCGGCGCTGAGTGAGCTCGGCGCGGCTGGGGTGAAGCGGTCGTCGGGAACGCGGACGCGCACGCTCGACAGTGTGAAGTGGATACTCGAGGAGGATTATGGTGACGCGGTCGACCTGCCGAGTGATCGCACGTTGTATCGGCTGATCGCCGCGCACCCGACGGCAGGCAAGCTCAGCGGGTCCGCGCGGAGTCGGGAGACGGCGGCCAACAAGCCTCCGCGAGCGTTCGGATTCCACGGGTCGCTGCGACCTGGCGAGCATGTACAGATCGACTCCACAGTCATCGACGTGCCATCACGATTGCTGGATGGGCGGTTGAACCGTGCGGAGCTGACCATCGTCCACGACGTCGCGACCCGGTCGATCCTTGCCGCGATGGTGCGCGCGATCGCGACGAACAGCGCGGACCTTGCGGGCGCCCTCGCCCGCGCGCTGACGCCGTACGAGATGCGTCCGCCGGGGGCAAAGGAGCAACGCGAACGGATGGCGGCAACGTGGGCGGGACAGTTCCTGATCGACCAGGAGCGACTGGATCGGCACCGCCGTGCGCAGCCATACATCTTCCCCGAGACGATCACGACGGACAACGGCAAGATCTTCCGGTCAGAGGCGTTCCGGTCCGGGTGCGCACGGTTGGGTGTCTCGCTGATCTTCGCCGCGAAGCAGACCCCAACCGACAAACCGCATGTGGAGCGGACCTTCGAGACCATGGCGGACCGGTTCGTCCAGTACCTGCAAGGGTTCACCGGCGGGAGCGTCGAGCGTCGCGGGAAGGACGAGCCGGTCGACGAGGTGCTCGCTCTCGCGCAGCTGCAGGAACTCCTCGAGGACTGGGTCGCGATCGAGTGGCAAAACCGGGCGCACGAAGGGCTCGCTGACCCGATGCTCCCCGGCCGGCACCTGACCCCGAACGAGATGTTCCGCGCCTACCGCAGAGTTGCGCCAGAGATCCATGTGCCGTTCGGCGTTGACGACTTCATCGGGCTGCTGCCGGCGAAGACGTGCACGCTGCAGGACTACGGCATCAACTTCAAACGCCGCGTCTACCGTTCGAAGCGGCTACCCGAACTACGCGCCGCCGGCGCCCGCGCTGAAGGCGCGACCCGCCCCTGTCGCATCAGATACGACCCGCATAATCCGCTGTACATCTGGGTAGAGCACGAGGGCTCTTTCGTCGCGTTCCGCGCCGCGCGAGATCTGCTCGACGAACCGATGGGCAGCGACGTCTGGCAGGCGCTACGCGCTGCAGATATCGAGTCCGATCGCGCGAGCCGTGAGGACGCGGCTGCACTTGCGGACCGCATGAAGCGTGCGCAATGGGTGCGTCCCGGAAAGAAGACAAACCGACGGATGCGGGCTGCCGAAGTCGACCGTGATCCCATGCACTTCACCAGCACCGCACAGACCACGGCCCGTGAGGAGCCGGTGGCGGAGGTCAGCGACGAGGAAGTCATCTGGGAGCGCGGCGGCGGCTTCTCGCTCCTCACCGACGACGACGGAGTATGGGAGCGGCTGACATGACGCAAGCCATCAGCACACGCGAGGGCTGGTCCGCGTTCGTCAGCGAGACACTCGACAAGCCGGTTCCGATCACCCGCTCCGAGCTCGACGCGCTGTCCCCGGCCGATCGGGCGATGAATCGTGAGGCACGTAAGCAGTTCATGATCCGTGGCCCCGTCGTGAACACTGCGCAGTTCGCGGTGATCGAGACGGAAATCCGGCGTCGGCTGATGTTGAACCAGTACAAATCGCACGGCAAGCTCGGCGTGATCGTTTCGGGTGAGCCGAACATCGGCAAGACAACGACCGTGGCTCACATAGCCCGCCGTTTCGAGCGGCGCCGGCGCGACGTCGGACGTGCCGGGGGAGCGAACTCCATTCCGGTCATCTACGTGTGCGTGCCGCCGTCGTGCACTCCGAAGCTGATGCTCGGCGAGTTCGCGCACTTCCTCGGCCTCCCGATACGCACGCACTACAACACCGGCGAATTGATGAACACCGTCGCAAGCGTCGTCGCCGCGTGCGGCACCGAACTGATCATCGTCGACGAGATCCATAACCTGAACCAGAAGTACAAGCAGATGCGGGAAGCCTCCGACACGCTCAAGCAGCTGTCGGAGAAGTGCCCCGGCACCTTCGTCTACGCGGGAGTCGAGGTCGAAGCCAGCGGCCTCGTCGACGGCAGCCGCGGCCGACAGGTCACCAGCAGATTCCAGATCATGCACCTCCACAAGTTCGAGAACGCCGGCAAGGCGCGAGCCTCCTGGGCCGATCTCCTTGTCGCGATCGAAGGATCGCTCGGGCTCATCGACCAGGAACCCGGAGCGATCCTGCGCCACGCCACCGAACTGCACCACGCCACCGGCGGAGTGATCGGTGACCTCACAGGCATGCTGCACATGCTGGCCATGGACGCCATCGACGACGGCACCGAACGACTCGATCTCGATGGAGTCTTCGGCACGGTGACGGCGTCTATTGCACGGGCCTCGCGATGACATGAGAGTAGGCGTGCCAATCGAGAACGTGCGGGTGCTTCCGCGGGGCGTGCGACCACTCGCCGCGGAGACCGCGACCGGCTACCTCGGAAGGCTGGCGACCGCGAACGCACTCACGCCCCGTGATCTCCGACTCCACGTCACGGAACTCGCCGGGCTGTCCCCCTCCCGTCCGAACCTCGAACGCGCAGCCGCATGGGTCGAGCGGCTCGGCGGTCTCGATCCCGGTCACTTCGCTGCCGACGCGCGCCGGAGCGCCATGTACGTCCGCTGCCAGCACTACGACTGGCAACCCGCGCTGTGCAAACGCTGCGGCTACACTCAATCACCGCGCTCCGCGTGCCGACGCTGCGCGAATGGCGACCAGACTGCGGTGCGGAGTCGGGGAGGCGCCGTCTGCAACCGTCACCGCCGATGGCACCTCGATGGCGCCGACATCGGTCTCGCCCACTTCCCCGAGTACGGACACGCTGAACGTTGCCTTTCAGGAACGCTTTGGAAGCGAGGTATCGGGGTCGCGACCGGCGAACTCCAACTTGCAGCCACGCTCATTCGGTACTGGGCGATCGATGAGCTGCCGGATGCTCGGATCAAGAACCGCATGTCCGCTCTCGGCATAGCAACGCTCGACGCCGACGCCGACACCGTACTCCTCGCGACGTACCCCGAGGTCGTCCGCCTCGCCACAGTGCTCACGGACCTATCCTTCGCGAGCTACCTGCTCAGCCCGCGGTTCAGCCTCGCTGAGCAAGTGCGGGCGCTCGAAGCCGCAGTCATTACGATCATGCAGGGCTCTATAACCACGGGGCTGCACGACGTGGCCGAGAGAATCGTCTCCCGAGGGAAGGCCGCGGTCGAAACGGCGTTCGGGATGCGTCAGAACGCACACAACAAGCGCCCCGCGTCGCTTGAGAAGGCCCTCATCGCTTCGTCCCAACGGCACCGCGCCTGTCTGCTCCGCCATCTCAGCACGGTTCGGATGCAGATGATTCCTTACGAGCCTGGAGTCGCCGCCCCGCGGACCGCCATCTTGGTTCGCGGACCGTTGCGACCCGATGACCTCGCGATACACGATGTCGGGGTGCGCTACCGCTAGAGTCTGGGCATGAGCATTGAGAATCCTCGTCTTAGCGTGAAGCTAGGACGAGTCTTGGTTCCGATCGTGGCAGCTCTATCGCTCGTGGGGGTGAGTGTTAATCCTGCCTATGCTGACGAGTTGCCCCCGTCTCTCGACGACGCAGCGGCGATCCTAGGCGAGGTGGTACCAGATGTCCTTGACGAGACGTCGGATGCTGATCACATCCAGGTCGACCTAACTTCGGACGCGGCCGCTGTCGAAGTGGCGGGCCAGAGCGATGCGGCACCCGACACCGTCTCTCCCGGTATCTCGTTCTCCATCGACTACGTCAGCGAGCAGGCCGAGACCGAGGAGGACGGGCTCACGGTACTTCGCGGCCAGGACGACACTGTTGCCGCCTACGTTCAGCCGACAGGTTTCGGCGTCCGTGTTCTTACCGCGATCTCGGACTCGACGGCGCCTACGAGCTACGACTACACCTTTGACGTGCCGGAGAACACGCAGCTCGTCGAGAGTGAGTACGCCTACTATCTGGAGAGCGGTGACGATCTCCTCGGGACGGTCTACAAGCCGTGGGCGACGGACGCCCAGGGTAACTCGGTCCCGACGACCTACTCTTGGTCCGAGGGGACGCTGACACAGCATGTCGACTTGACCTCTCCGGGCATTGAGTTCCCCGTCATCGCTGATCCAGCGTGGGGTTACACCTACTACTACTCGGTGACCAAGACCGCAGCGCAGAATAAGGCTCTTCTGAAGAAGTGCTTCAATTGCTACTTCCCGGTCGAAGGGGCGCCCAAGGCCTTCCCCGCGGCGGGCAAACTTCTCCCACTTCGCGTCGCAGGACTCAACTTCGAATGCAAGTTCAAGAGCGAATTCACTTCTGGTACGAGCTACTTTGGCTTCCAGTTTGATGCTACTAAGAATCACGTTGACGGCCTGGGGTCAAACATCATCTTTGAGTTCCGAACAATCAATGGGAAAAAGAACCTAGTTGTCAGCGCATATATAGCGAATGATTCGAAGTGGATCAACAACGGGTACTACCGACTGGGTGCGGCTCTGAACTGGCAAAACTTCGCCAAGAACCTGAACAACGCTTAGGAGGCGAGCATCATGCTGTTTCGGTTGCTGGGTCGCAAGTCCGGCGTGTCGTGCTCGATCGCAGCGATCGGGTCTGCCTTAGTTGGAGCGTCAGTTGGTGCCGTGTACGCGGTAGTCCTGGCCGGCGGAAGCGGATTTGTTGTGTGGGTGGCTCCCGGTGCTGCCCTTGTGGGTTTGCTTTCCGGGGTGGCTTCCTTCGTCGCTGGAGCGCTGACATACCGTGCCTTGCGCCGGTTTGGTCGGCGCACCATCTCTCGAATAGGCGCAGTGTGCGTAGCGGCCGCGACCACCGGTGTCCTGGTGTTCAGCGTCCTCACCATGACGAAGAGCATCTATACCACAGGCACTGCGTTCGGCGCATTGCTCTTCGCGGGCGTTATGGCCGCAGCGGCAGTGATTCCTCTCGAACGATCGACCGAGGATACACCGTAACGTCGACATGGTGGAAAGCAGCCGAGCGTTCTGCAGCGACTCGGCGACCCTGTGCCTACGGCTTTCGGTGCTCGGTGTCGGGGTAGCCATCCGCTGGTGCGCGTGATGGTGACGACGACGCAAGGGCTTTCTTCACTGATCTTGACGTCGACGCGGGTTGGTCTCGGACGGAGTCTCGTCGCCGAGCTCGAGTCTCGACTCCGACAAGCTACAAACTCAATGGCACGAGCTGAGTCGATCGGGAGCTCTGCGCCTTGCATCGTCCACGGAGTCCTGCAGTTCCTCGGCACAGAATCAATGGCGGAGATGACAGATTCATTGTCATCGGACACGCACCCGCACCGATGACAACCCATCGGTAGTTCCTGCCAACCGATCTGTAGTTTCCGCCCCGGTCGGACGGGGAAGTAGAGGCGTCGTCGACGTCTGCATTGCGTTCGCCGGTGATGTCCGATTCCGCCGGCAATGCCGACCTATGTGCCATAGAGACGCATCGTCTCTGCAGCCGCTGATGCATAGGAGGTAGATGGGATGTCTCGCGCAATGTTGGGTGTGAGGCCCGAGGTCGTGGAGGACGTGGCCGTGCGCGCGTTGCCGCGGCGGCCGCTCGCGTGGCCGATGCGGGTCGTCGTCGTCTCGGCGATCGCGTTGATGGCCGGAGGGCTGGCGGCGGTGACCGATCGCGTCGAGCTCCTGGTGTTGGTCGTGATCGTCGCGGCGGTGATCATCGCCGCCCTGATCGTGTTCGGTCATCGCGCGTGGCAGCGCGGCCGGTCCATCGACCTGATGATCGAGGCGGTCAACTCTGTGGTGAGAGCGTCAGCTCCAACCCGAGACCTGGTGACCGTGTCGAGGTGGAAGGGAGGGTGGATCGGCGCTCCGCAGCGCATCGTGATCCGCTACCCCGGAGACCTGGTCGACTCAGATCTGAAGTTCGCCGAGACGCTCGTCGTCCAGGTGAGCAACCGGATGGGGATCGCCTATCGGGTGAAGAAGAACGATGCGCGCCGATGCCTGATCACGCTGACTGCGGATCCGGCCGCACCCGAGCCTGTGGTCGACCCGGATCAATCCCGGCTGGAGAGCGTGCTGTCGGTGATCATCCCCGGGGTGTCCGTCGACGAGTTCGTCCGGGACAATGCCGACAATCTGCAGCGAACGGTTCTGCATTGGCCGCCGACCTCGACCTCTCGGGTGTCGAAGACGATCTGGCAGAAGCAGGCTGTCGACGCCGTGCGCTCCTCCGTCGTGGCACCCAACGCAGCGCAGCTAACCATCGACTGGGATCTCACCGCCGATCGCGGCACCGTGCGCCCGCTGACGCCGCTGCCTGATGTTCTCCCTCATCCGCCCCGCGACGACGACAACCCGATGAAGATCTCCTTCGGGCACTTCCGCGACGGGACTCCCTGCGTCTGGGACCTCGACGCTCCACTCCCGCACCTGCTGATCGTGGGTGGCACCGGTGGTGGAAAGACGGTGCTGCTGCTGTCGATCCTCACCGCACTGCCCACGGGGATGCGGCGTGACGCATTCGGTCAGTGGGTTCGCGACCCAGACATGCCGATGGCCGAGATCTGGCCGATCGACCCGAAGCGCCTCGGCTTGTTCAACCTCGGGCTGCTCCCCGGAGCGAAGCCGGCCGCGACCCGGGAGGCGGGGATCGTCACCTACATCCTCAAGGTGAAGAAGCTCATGGACGACCGATACGAGTACCTCGAGCGGAACGGCCCTCATCTGCGCTCCACGCTCGACCCGCTCGTCCTCGCCGTCGACGAGGGCGAGGAGATGGCCGACATGCTCAACGAGTGGTGGAAATCCGGCGGCGGCAAGGCCGACTGGTGCCAGCGGATGGGTCTCGAGAAGGCGCCGACCGGCAGCATCCACCCCGTGATGACGGCATTCGGCTCGATCCTGCGGCTTGGCCGCGAAGCGCGAGTGCACGTCATCCTCGCTTCGCAGCAGGCGGCGGCGTCGTGGTTGAGCACTTCGAGCCGATCCCAGTTCGCCGTCCGCATCGCGTTGCGCAACCTGGAGCAGTCCACCTCGATGATGACGTTCGGCAGCCTCGTGGCCACCGCCGGGCTCGAGAACAAGCCCGGCCGCGCCTGGGTGTCTCCGGGTATGGGTGTCCCACCCGAGCACGCGCAGATCTTCTGGACCCCGAAGCTTGCCCAGGGGCTCGGCGACAAGGACCGCGCGATCATGCACGACCTCGGAATTACCCTCCCGGACGACCCGGGCTTCGTCCCGCAAGACGACGTCGTCCAGGCGCCCGCCGAGCACGGTGAGGCCGAAGACGTGGCAGAGACCGCCGGCGGAGAGGATACGGCTCGCCCGCACCTGTATGCCGTCGAGGACTCGGCCCCCACCGAGGAAGAGACCGTGCGCAGCTTCGAGCTGTCGGTCTCGGAGCTTGAGGTGGGGATGAACATCCTCGTCGACGTCGACGGTGAAGGTGTGATCGCCACCGTGGAGTCCATCGACGTCGACCTGGAGGACCAGGACTACCTCATCCTGACCTACCTCACCGAAGACGGCGAGAAGGGTGAGGTCGCGGTCCCCGATGACGAACAGGTGACGATACTGCTTCCGGAGTGACCCCCGGAGACGACAAGACGATCTCGTCTTTTTATCGCATAGGAGTTAGACTCATATGCGTAAGAAAGACGAGATCGTCTTTGTCCGATCTGGGCCTCTAACAGGACCCATGTCGAGTAGAGGCATCCCGCCTCATCCTCGACAAGAAGGAGGGTCCTCATGACCATCACACAGACCGCCCCCGCGAGCACCGCGGTGGGGGTCGATGTCACCGGAACGGTGCGCAGCCCGCTCATGCTCTTCCGCACCATCCCCGACCGCGTGCCGCACGTCTCGTTCCGAATCGACGGCGTCGACGGGCCGTACAACGTGCACGCGCGCGGCGTGCTCGCAGAGCTGCTCCGGCAGACGATCCGCAAGGGGAACGCCGTGCGGGTTCACGCACCCTGCGCGACTCTCGCGCACCCCGATCAACACGTTCCGGATCTCGAGGCGGACAGCGTCGAGATCCGGAACGTGTTGACCTCCGCGTCGACGCCCGGACCCCTGACGAGAGGACCTCTCACGGATGTGTGACCCGAAGCCTGGTGCGCGGTGCAGCGCCGACACCTGGAAGGAACTGCAGCACGCGCGATCGAAGGCAGATGCCGCTCGACGAGATCTCGACCGCGCGCCCGAGGATCCTTCCGCACGGCGCCGGCTGCACCAGGCCGAGAGCAACCTCGCAGAGAAGAGCGCCGCATACGACTCCTCGCCTCGGGGCCAGCGCGAGCTCGCGGAGAAGATCGACTCCGCAGCTGACCCGAACAACCCCGAGCTCGATGATCTGCGCACTCGGCTCTGCGCCGGCAGGGCTACGCGCATCGCCCAGAAGCAAGCCCTCGCCCGGTCACGTGGCCTGTCCGGGGCGGAGGAGTCCCTCGAGGTGGAGCGTGCCCTGAATCGGCTTCGCCACCCGGACGGCGGGTACACCCGCCACCCGAACACCGGGCGCGAGGAGAGCATCGGCTTCTTCGTCTCGCCCTACCCAGACCGTGAGGTAGCAATCCCCGTCGACCAGCTCCGACCCATCGACATCCTGCGATTCAGCAAGGCCAACGCCGATCTGCTGCGGATGGACTACCACTACGAGGGCGCCTGGCACGATCCTGAGACGGGAATCGTCTCCCTGGACGTGTCCGTGAAGACCCTCGACGCAGCCGAGGCTCGACGGCTCGCCGAGCAGCACCAGCAAGTCGCGTTCTTCGACGCGCAGACCGGCGCCTCGGTCGAGGTTGACCCGAATGCCCGCGACCGAATCTCGCACCTCAACGAAGGGAACCCGTCATGACGAAGGACCTCAAGTACCTCGGGGCCGGGGCGCCCGGCGATCCGCTCACGGACATCGTCGCCGCCGTCGCCGCCGTCGCCGCCATCAACGGCCACACCCCGGACGACGCCGAGCTGCGCGAGCTGCTCGACGAGCAGGCTTTGCCCTCCGATGACGAGAGCGTGCAGCGACTGCGCGCCATGCTCGTCGACGCCGGGCTGGGGGAGGGGACATGACCGCGCGATCCGCACAGCCCCGCACCCTTCGCGCCCGCATCGTGACGTCGAACGAATCGTCGCTCGAGGTGCTCGCTGACCTCGTCGCCTCGGCCGACGCTCTACGGGCGGAAGCCGATGCGCTGCGCGCGCGACTGTCAGCCGGCAAGCTCGTCGCCGTCGCCGCGGCCGCGCGGGACATGATCGTCAAACTGCGCATCCGTGGGGCAGTACACGAAGGCGACTACCTCGCGCTGGTCGACGCGGCGCGCATCGTCCTCTGCCGGCAGCGATTGCTCCTGCACCAGCTGCTCGCGTCAGGGGGAGCTGCCTCTGGGATCGGACCAGCTGCAGGCGATGGGGTGCAGGAGCCATGAGGACGCTCCGAGACAATGACGCTGCCGGCTACCCGGACGGCGTCTCGAGCGATGATCTGCACCGCCGCCGCGAGGGCGATGAGCTCGGATACGTCCCGTCGACGGGGGACTGCATCCGGTATGCGATGCGCCACTCGGCTTGGGACGAGAACGGGCACCGCCTAGAGGACTGGCCGGCCCGAGACGCGCGCGGGCCGTGGGGGCCGGCGACCGACGTCGTGAGTGTGACGCCGGTCGCCGGGCCTCTCATCGTGAAGGTCGCCTGCCGCAACCCTCGCAACGGTGAGCGCACATGGATCGACCTCGACTGGTGGATCTGTGAGCCGGTCTATCAGGACGGAGCGCTCTGGTGATCTCGTCGACGTGGGGGGAGCGATCGCACAGCGATCCCTACTGCGCGGCCCATTGCTCAGCGGGGCACAAGCACAGCCAGTGCGGATGCTCGTGCAGCCACCGTCGCGCCGCCTCGATCTCTGATCGGTGGCAGGGCGCGTACTCCTACGCTCTGACGAACTCAGAGATCGACGATGCTGCAGCATTCGCGGATGAGTTCGCGGCCTACATCGAGGACAGGATGCACGAGATCCGATACCCCGACGTGCCCCTGCCGACGCCCGAGGAGTACGAGCTCGCGCATCGATGACAGGTGCTCTGAGCGCCTGGACATCACCGTTGCACATATGAGATAGTTGCTGTGGGTGACCGCCCGAACTTCACCTCGGTCCCCGGAGGGTGCTGCATCCCTCCGGGGACCTTCTCTATGCGGCGTCTTCACTGCCGGGGGTGATCAAGGGCAGGAGGTCTCGCGCGGCCTTCGGGTACGCCGTCCGCTCGAGAGCGACCAGCTGCTGGCGGCGTTGACGCGCAGTGCCGAGCGCCCAGGCGTAGCGGAAGTTGCCGGGGTGGCGGATCTTCTGCACTCCGACGTCGACGAGCGCCGTATGCAGCCACGCGCGAGGATCCTGCCCGGCGCGACGCGGCCGGGCGCCGAGCTTCACCAGGTGCCGCTCGGCGGCGTCGCATCCCTGCTCCCCAGTGCGCAGCTTCGAGAGGGTCCGCTCGGAGAGCACGAGGCCGGCGGTGGGGACGTAGTTCAGGGTCCGCGGTGTGGAACGCCCCAGGGCGATCGCCCCCGTGGCCTGGTAAATCGTGCCCACATGTCCCCGGCAGATGGTCTCGACACGGGTGGAGATCTGGCCGTGCTCGTCGACGTCGGTGATGGTCCGTTGCCGTGGCATCGGGTCGGCGAAAGAGACGATCCCGAGGATGCCGGCGGCTGCTGCGCGCTTCCAGACCTGGGCGAGGAACCAGGACTCGGCGTTGGCGGGTGCGGCATCCGTGAGCACGAAGCGGCCGAGCTCGAGGGATTGCGTGAAGGGGGCGAGTTCGGGGAAGACGTTGCGGACGACAGCTGCCCTCATGGGGACGGACAGGACCGCGACGCCGGCCAGGCTCGCGGGATCCTCGCCTGCCTCGGAGAACAGCCCCCACGCCATCCGGCCTGCCGGGTAAGAGGCTGCGTAGTGGTGCCGGCAGACGAACGATCGCGCGACGGACTCCGGGATCTCGGCGACGGAGAACTGACGCGCGTCGAAGCCTCCCTCGGACAGATGCCGCCACGAGTGTCGTCCCAGCGTCCACCGCTGGCAGGAAGACGATTCGGGGGTAGGCGTGCGGGTCATCGGGCGGATCCTTCCGGGTGGGTGTCGTGCGGGACGCTGATCGTGGAGGAGGACGCCCGCGGCGCTGCGAGGGCGATCGCGTACAGCTGTTGCAGACGCCGACGTAGGTGCGGATTCGCTGCAGCTGACCGGCGGAGCTCCACTGCAGAGATCTCGCCCCCGAGGGTGCGGAGATCCAGGGTGGCGATCGCCCAGGCGCAGAGCGCGACGTCGTCGACGTCGATCTCCACCTCGACGGTCGTCGTCTGCTGCCAGCTGAGCGCAGTCTTCACGGTGCCCTCAAGGGTTCTGCGGCCGGTGCCCGGTCAGCTGGTGGTACGGGACTGTCTCGGGCCAATTGCCGCCGGGGTCGCTGCGGAGTGAAACGGTGGTCCGGTTCGCGCGGACCACCGTGTGCCAGCGGCCACGATGCTCCACGAGATCTCCGGGTGCGACAGCTCTCCGATCGACTCGAGTGGCGCCGGCGCCATTGAGGTGCGCTTGCTCCACGGCCTGCCAGTAGCGCAGCCGTCCCGTCAGCTGTTCGCGCTCGTCGAGAAGCTCCTCCCGCTCGGCGCCACGAGCGGGAGGGAACGTGACCCCAAGGTGGTTGCGGTAGCCGGCGAGATTCCGCGCCGTCGCGCGGAGTCGCCGCTGCAGCCGTTCGATCCTCCGGGCGGCATCCTGCGGACTGGTCCGCACCGCGCGCCAGATGGTGAGATCTTCGACGGGCTGGGGTCGCACCTCGAGCTCGACGAGGACGACGTGCCCAGCCCGGGTGAGCTCCTCTTCGGTGCGTGCGATGACATCTCGCTGTGGCGCACGATCCCGCGAGAAGGGGACATACCATTTAGCGCGTCGTCGCGAGTACCGCCAGCCGCACGCCCGGAGCGCCTCGGCTTCGGCCCCGTCGACGCGGACGCCGGCCAGCGTGGTGCCATCGGCGCCGCTGTGGGTGATCCGCAACGAGCTCATGGCTCGTCCCGGAAGATCGCGATCGCGTTCCTGATGACCAGTCGGAGGAGGAACCAGAGCCCGATCAGCAGGCCGAGCTCGAGCAGGGCATGCCAGACGCGGCCGCCGAGGATGAGCGCCGCGGCGATCGCGACTACGGCGATGAGAACGAACACGGCGCCGGAGGCTGCTCGGTGGGCGCGCTGTGAGATCTCCGCGGAGACATGGCGACGGGGGTACGGAGCGATAGCCATGCTCAGCCTCCGATGCGTTGCGTCGGCTCCACAGCTGCACCGCGCCGCCATTGCGGTGTGAAGTCGCACAGGCCGGAGTACTCGACGACGCCCGGGTGGTCATCGCTGGTGACCAACGGCCAGGTGCGCAGCCGTGACTGGATTGCGGCCCCGAGCCGGTCGAGGAACTTGCGGGCGAACGAGTCCGCCCAGTTCGGACTGTCGGCGCTGTTGTCGATGAGGAAGAGCCGGCATCGCTCCACTTGGAGGGCCTGCTCCTCGGTGATGGTGAACGTCTCCCGCTGCTCGGGCTGCCAGATCAGATCGAAGACTGGCTGCCAGGTGTACAGCGGGGTGGGGTGATGGGTGCTGGCCGCTGCGTTCGCGGCCGCGTAGTTCTCCGAGCGCAGCTGCCGGCCGATCCGATCTGCGGCCCTGACGATCTCCTCCGCGTCGCGGTCGACGGTGGAGTTGCCGATGACGGCGGCGCTCACGATGAGGTCGATGGTGTCTTTGGTGACGATCTGGACGCGCACGAGAAACCTCCCTGCATTTAGCTGACTTGACAGCATCGAATATAGGGCACACATAGCAGATAGTCAACTGGTCAACCTCGTCGTCGACCGAAGCGTGCGGATCGGTAGGCCAGTGGACGCCTTCAGCCGGCCGCAGCGCGCAGCAGAGCGGCGCCCGGGCATGAGGGAGCGGGCTGGCTCTTACCGCCGGTTGCTCGTGGGTGGGCCGGTGTACCGCACGTACTCAGACCAGGTGCACTCCACGGCGAGGCGCATCGCGTCTTCCGGAAAGTACCCGATGAGCTGCCGCTGCTCAGGATCCTGCGACCAGGTCACCGAACGCAGCAGACGTCGCCCTTTGACTTCGACATGCCGGATGATCGCGATGCGCTTGCTCTGGTCGAACACGTACCAGATGCCCGGCTCTGGCGATCTCTGCAGCTGCGACATCGGAGTCCAGTGCTGCACCACCCCGTGACCATACGCAAGGGTGCCGACAACCACACGGTTGCACAGACGAGCCCGGTCGAGTGTCCGCTCTAGGTGGCCATCAACGTCGGCGGCGCACCAGTCTGCTTCTGTTCCTAGGCGTCATCCCGAGGGCTGCTACTGATAGCGGCCGCCGTGCTGGTCAAACAGGGCGCGCACGTCGGCCTCGGTGCCGCCGGTCTTCGCCAGGGAGATCATCGCGTCCTGCGCTGTCGGGCTCGCGAGGTTCAGCTGGACGAGGACGTCGGAGCCCTTCTTTTCGTCGATGATCGCGAGAACGCGGCCGAGGCGGGTGGCGTTCTGCTTCGTGTACTCGGCGAGAGCGCCCCACTTCGGGATTGTGTCGCTGCGGGACGGATCGTGTGGGTCGATGATGTCTATGAGCACTTCGCCGTCGCGTTCGGTGAAGACCAGGAAGTCGGGATGCAGCAGGCGCTGCTCCCCGAGCGGGCCGTACGCGATCGCGATGGACTGGGTGCCGCTCGACGGGTTCCGATACCAGGCGAGCGTGGTGTGGCGCTTCGTCTCCGTCTCGAGCACGGCGCGTTCCCACGTGTTGCCGTCGTGCGGGAACTGTCCGTCAGTGTCCGCGAGCAGGTGGCGCGGCCAGCGGTGCTCGGCGTCCTTCACTACCGTGTCCGCGGGTGCCTCGACGGGGATCTCGACGGAACGCTTCGACTCGGCGAACGCGGCGTAGAAGTCGGTCTCTGCGGTCCCGCCGATCTGCGACAGGGCGGCGGCGTGCTGCTTCCGCCATTGATCCAGCAGCGTCTGGCTGGCGTCCTCGACAGCTTTCACTGTGTCGGGCTGCTGTGCGACAGCTGCGACGATGAGGCGTGCGGCGTCTCCGTCCCGGTCGCCTTCGGGCTGGGCCATGTACAGGCGGTCCCAGAGCCACTTCGCTGAGTTGTCCGGGAGGCGGCGGGCGGCGATGTTGAACAGGTCGGCGACGTTACGGGTGGCGATCTTCGCGCTTTCGGCCTGCGTGCCAGTCTGCTCGCCGGTGAGCCAGTCGATCGCGAGGGTCTGATAGTCGACCTCCTCGTAGGCGGTCACCTTATCGTCGACGAACTGCTGGTTGGCTTTGATGTGCTGCAGCAGGGTGTCGACTGCCCGGTCTTGAGCGATCCGCGGTGCGTCTTGGAGGATGCCGGTCTTCGCGAACACCATCGCCGCGGTCAATACGCGGGATGTCGCCGGCCGCGCGGTCCGTGAGGGCCGCGACCAGCTGGGGAAGTCCCTGAACGCGGTCCACACAGCATCCGGCACGGCGGCGTTGCGGGTGACTGGCACCGGGTTCACCACGACGGGCGTTGCGACCTCGGTGTCGCCGGTGCGCAGGCGCATCGCGACCCGCTCGACGGACTCCTGATCGAAGTGCGGAAGATAGGTCCACACGGCGTTCAGGTTGTCGTCGCCGGCGACCCGCTTCGCAAGTGGGGTGCGGACGATGCGGCCGACGAGCTGGGTGATGGTCACGTCGTCGCTGGTGCCGCGGAGGGAGACCAGCACCTCGGCGCGGGGGCAATCCCACCCGGTCGTGAGCGCGTCCTTGAACAGCACCACCTTCACTCCGCCGGTCTCCTGGATCCGGGGTGGGTCGACGTAGCGCACGTCGTGGCTTCCGAAGGTGACCGCGGATCCGCCCTCGAGCGCGTTGGCGAAGTTGTCGATTGTGAGGGTTGAGTCGGCTTGCAGGATGTCCTGGATGAAGCCGGCCACGATGGTCTCATTCGGTTTTGCGGTCAGCTGTACGAGAAGCACCGGCTCCACGAGCGCATCGCCCGGATTCTGGTCCGCCCAAGACGCCCATCGCTGCTCCTGGCGGGCGCGCTGGATCGCCGCCTCCCGAACGAGGGTCGAGTCTGATGCGATCTCCTCGGTCGGATGCGCGAGGACGAGCTGGTCCTTCACGAGCCCGGACTCGCGTACCGCCGCAACCTCTACGTCGACCGCCTCACGGTACGCCCGATGCGCTGCGATGTTCTTTTCGAAGCGCTCCGGAGTGGCGGAGACACCGACGACGATCGGCACCGGATTGCTCATCTTGCCGCCGCCCCGGGTCAGCTGCCCGAGGATCGTGTCGCCGCTCGCACTGGATCCGCCGCCAGTGCCCTGGTGCGCTTCGTCGACGAACATGACCACGCGGCTGCCGAACCGGTCGACCGTGTTGCTCAGGGTCTCCCACAGGGTGAAGGTGCGCCCATCCTTTGAGGTGTAGTTGGTCGCGCTGCTGCCGAGCTTCTGGGTGTTCAGAAAGTACACCCGGCCCGGTGTCAGTGTTTCCACGTCGTACTGCTTCGAGGAGTCGATGATGTGCAACCGGGGACGCAGCTTCTCGCTCGCGCGTTCGAACTTGTCACGAGTCTGCTCGTTCAGCTTCGGGTAGAGCGATACCCACAGGATGACCGGTTCCTCGCCGGGTATCACCGTGTCACCGAAAATCAGATCCTCGATGGCGGCCGCGGCGATGATCGTCTTGCCGGCACCGGTCGGTGCCGCGAGGCTCACAGCCGACGACTTACCCTTCGACGCGAGCCCGGCGCCCACTTCGATACCGCTGACGATCTCGCCGGCGGCCTGCGCCTGGTAGCCCCGGAGCTGGTACTCCATCAGCGCCCTCCCACGTTGATCTCGAAGTTGCTGAGATAGTTCTCGTACAGCCGGAACGACGACACCTCGGGGCGCATCGCTCGCACGATCGGGCCGTACGTGGTCTCCGAGTCCGAGACGACGTAGACGGTCTCGATCTCCGGCCGGCTGTTCACGAGCTCGACGAACGGTGCCCACTCGGCGACGCTGAACAGCACCGCATAGTTCGCGCCCTCGGGCGCCGCGAATGCCTCGGCATGCTCAGCGATCACCGGGCCGCGCCCGCCCGCCTTCACCCACAGCAGCGTCGCGATCTGCCGGAATGCATCGTCGGCAGCGATGTCATCGCGGTCGAGGTAGTCGAGCTTCAAAAAGGTCACGTTCTCGTCGTACCCAATCGCACCCGGAATGCCCGACGCGATCTTCTTGCCGTCCGCGTCCATCACCGGGTCAGTGAGCTTCGAGCCGTCGCGCCGTGTGCCAGTGACAACCGTCTGGATTCGCGGCAGCGTGACCTTCTCGAAAACACCTTCCGCCTCCCACTCGGGATCTCCCGCTGCATGGCCAGCTTTGGTGAGGGCCGTCGCCGCCTTCTGCCCTACCTCGTTATTTGTCACGACAATCGACTGCCTGTGGCCGCCATCGGTCGCGTTGAGCTGCAGAACGGCGTGCGCAGTCGTCCCGGTGCCTGCGAAGAAGTCGAGAACTACGGCACTGGGCTGACCGCCTGTCGCGATGTTCACCCACCGCGCGATGACGTCGACGTCTTTCGGGAAGGGGAAGTCGTTGGTTCCGAGGATCGCAGCTAGTGACCTCGTAGCCTTCGATCGGTCCTGAGTGAACACGGGGGCAACAGACTGCTGGCTGCCGGCTTCCAGGAAGCGCTTCTGGCGCGCGGAACCGGTGCTGTCAGGGGCAAAGACGACGATGCCGTCTTCAATCGCTTGCATCATCCGCTCGCGCGACCAGATCCACCCGTTCGGATGCATCTTCACGGGCTTGCCGTCGACCGGGTGCGGAATGTCGTACTGAAGGTTCGGGCGGGGAAAGGGGTTTCGCAGATCGCCCGTGCTGTAGACCTTGCCGGCGTGCTTCGGATGGCCATCAACTTGGTCGTACATGTTGAGGCCGCGCTCGGCACGGGCCGGGTGGTCAGCCGGAAGGGCTCTGCGCCAGTTTCGGAGCAACGCGGTGGCAGCTGCAGCGTCATGACCGGACTCCTCCCACGCATCGAGCCCAGCCTGCAGTAGTTCGTCGTACCCGGGACGTGACTCCTTCCAGGCATCACCGGTAGAGAGAAGCGCCTTGTCCTTCGCGAAAAAGAGCATGTAGTCGTGCGTGTCGGCGATGAACTTCACGTTGTTCTTGCGGCCGCCCTGCCACACAACGTTGCCGAGGAAGTTCTGCTCACCGAATACTTCGTCCAGGAGCACCCGAAGGCGGTGGTGCTCGTTGTCGTCGATGGCGACGATGATGACGCCGGTCGGAGCGAGGAGGTGTCGCGCGAGCTCGAGGCGCTTCTGCATGAAGCTCAGCCACTTGGAATGGCGGTATGCGTCCGCGTCGCCGACGTAGCGGTCGTTGTAGATCCAGTCGCCGGCGCCGGTGTTGTAGGGCGGGTCGATGTAGATCAGATCGACCTTGCCCTCGTGCGTGTATCGGAGCGTCTCGAGCGCGTGGAAGTTCTCACCCTCGATGACGAGGTGGTGCGGCTTGTCGCCGCCGCGCTCTATCGACCCGAGCGGCGTAAAGCCTGGGTAGACGGGCTCGTCGAAGACACGCGCGACCACGAGGTCGCCTGTCGGCACTTCGCGCGTTTCGCCGTCGTGGTGCAGTTGCGCGACTCCGCCGACGACCCTCTTCACCTCCCAGTAGCGCGGGTCCGAACCGTCGCGTAGCTGGGCGCGGACGCCGCGTCGCACGCGGGCCTTCGGGATGCGGATGCCTTCGGGGAGGTGCTCCTCGAAGTTCAAGCCCCACTTCTTCTTGCCGGTGATCTGGGTGATCTCGGCGGCGATGCGGTCGCGCAGGGCCTGGTCGGCTACCTGATCCAGCAGCACGTCTATGCGTCGCCGTTCGTCGGTCATCGGGGCAGCTCCTCAGCCTGGAGCGTCAGTCCCGGACGCTCACTCGTCATCACGCTATCGGGCGCTTATGCCGGGCGTGTCTGTCTGCAATGGGCCGCGGACAGAGAGGGCACCCGGCCGTGGATCGTCAAGTGTCAAGTCAACTAATCCAGGAGGGCCGGATGTCCAGCGCTCCACTGACCGGGTGCCGTCTCAGATCTTAGCGGTCGCCCCCGTCGCCGGGGAGTGACGCGTGCGGCGCGGCCGCGCATGCGCGCAGCCATGCCGCGACGCGCGCTTCGTCCCATTCCGTGATCTCGCTGGTGTGCAGTTGCGCGATCAGCTCGTCGACGAGCCGGTTCCGCGCTGCGAGGCCCAGAGGTGCTATTCCGGCGAGGGGGAGGCGTTGGCGCCACCAGGTGGAGGACTCTGCTGGGTTCCCGCCGGCGTCCGAGCCGCAGTTGGGGCACAGACCGAGGGAGTCGGTGGTCTTCCGCCGGTGCCAGACGACAACGGCCCCGCACCAGGCGCATTGGTGGACGAACTGCTCGCCCCGTCTCATGGCCTCGGTGGGAGCGAGCTCGAGGCCGACGTCGGCGAGTTCGAACAGCGGCTCGTCGGCGGTCATGACTTCGCTCGCTTCCGGGCGCCGACGCTCAGGGATCTCGCCGTGGCGATCCGTGGCCGGCCGATGACCTCGTAGTCGTGACTCTGCTCCCAGCGGTCGGCAGCGTCACGGCTCGTGAAGGGCACGGCCACGACCTCGCCGGAGGTGAACTCCACTAGGAGCACGACGCGCTCGTCATTCATTGGGGACCTCCTCGAGGTGTGCGCGGAGGTGGAGGCGGTCGCGGATCTCGTCGACGATCTCCTCGCTGCCGCCGCCGAGGATCTCGTCGACGACCTCGAGGTGGATGTGTCCGGTTAGCCCGAGCTCGCGCAGCGCTGCGCAGACGGATGCCGCCTCGGCGGGGTCACCGAGATCCAGGACGACCCGTCGACGTCGCGGCGAGAGGTGGGTGACCAGGCTCATGCTGCGACCCGCTTCCGCAGTGTCCGCTCGAAGACGGTCTGGATGTCGCCGCGGTGATGCCGCTCCGCGGCTTTGACGATGGCCGGCACGGTGCGGCCGACGATGGCGGCGGCCTGGTGGGGGGATTCGCCGAGCTCGAGCAGGAAGGCGATGTCGTCGAGGTACTCGGTGGCCGTGTATCGGGCGTCACGCGCCTTCGCCACTCCCTCCGGCACCTCGGTGGGGTCGTCGATGTCGTCCCAGGCGAGCGGGCCGACCCACCGGTAGTGCTTGGCGATCTTCTTGGCTCGCTCGGCGCGTACCCCGTCCTGCGGCTTGTCCCACTGCTGGATGAAGAGGGCGGTGACCTTATTGCGGGTGCCGGTGGTGATGCGGTTCCTTCGGCCGTGCAGCAGGGTCCAGAAGTTCCCGACGCCCATCCCCAGCGCCTCGGCGAGGGCGGTCTCCTGCCATCCGATGGCGACGAGTGCGCGCAGCCGGCGGACGGTGCCTGTGGGGTCGATGAGAGCGGCCTCGATGCTGTCGGCGGTGAGGGCGAGGAGCGCGTCGGCGTACGTCTTGCGGATCTCCTCCACGGGGGCACGCTGATCGGTTCCGCGCGGCCCGTAGATGAGGTCCATCATCGGGCCGTGCCCGACGCCTGCTGCCCGGCCGATGCGTTCGTAGCCGAGGCCGAGTTCGTGCAGCTGCTGGACGTGTGCGCGGACGGGGGCCGCGGGTACGAGGCGGGGGCCGATCTGGTCGTCTCGTCCGTAGGCGCGCAGCCTGTTCCGTCGTCGCTGACGTTCCATTGCTCGCTCGTGGACGCACGTGCTGCAGCGGCATCCGTGCCGGGTCCAGCATGTGTCGACGTCGTGAGGATGATCGGGTGGGCACTGGTTCCGGATGCCGTTGGCGCGGGTGGGGCGGGCGGTGTGGTTGCCGGCGCGGTACTCCCGCAGGTAGTGCATGCGGCACAGCCCGCGAGCGGTCACCGGCCGGGAGCACTGCTCTCCGGGTGCCTGGCAGGTGCGATTGGTGGTCAAGGTCGTTCACCTCCTAGACGGGGGCGGCTGCCGCCGCCCCCGTGGGATTCAGAGGAGCGCGAGCGCGTCCGCGGTGTCGGTGACGAGGGTGGCGCCGCCCTCGCGGATGAGACGGTGGGTGCCGGCGCTGCTCGGGCTCGTGATCGGGCCGGGCACCGCGCCGACACGTCGGCCGAGCTGCGCGGTCTCAGCGGCGAGGAGCAGGGAGCCGCTGCGCCAGCCGGCTTCGACGATCACGGATGCCTGTGACAGGCCGCCGAGGATGCGCGCCCGAGCGGCGAAGCGCCACTTGGTGGGCGCGGCACCGGGGGCCAGTTCGCTGACGATCGCGCCGCCGGCGGCCGCGACCCGGTTGATCAGGTCGTTGTGTCCTGCCGGGTAGGGGCGGTCGACGCCGCCGCCGAGGACGACGATCGGGGTGCCGCCGGCGGCGAGGGTGGCGCGGGTGGCTGCTCCGTCGATCCCATAGGCGGCGCCGGTGGCGATCGCCACGCCCTGCTCGGTGAGCTCGGTGGCGAGCTCACCGGCGACGTGGTCGCCGTACCCGGTGGAGGCCCGCGCTCCGCCGATCGCGATCACTCGAGCGTGGCGTAGCGCGGCCGCGTCGCCGCGCACCCACAGCCCCACGGGACGGCGATCGCCGAGAGCGTCGAGAGCCGCCGGCCAGGCGTCGTCCCCGGGGATGAGGAAGACGGCATCGGCGTGGCTGTCCAGCCAGCGCACGGCGCGCTCGAGCCCGTCGCCCAGGAGGGTGCGGGGTCGGATCTGGTTGACAGCCTCGATCTCGGCGGCGCTCAGCCCGGCGAGATCGCCCGTGACGATCGCCGCGACGACGTCGCGGGCGGGAGTCTCGCTGCCGGTCTGCGCGCGACGTGTGAGCCAGGCGCCCAGGGTCGGGTTGTTGGGCTCGGCCCAGACCGTGAGCGCGAGGCGGGACTCGCGCTCGGTCCAGGCTGCGACCTCACCGGTCGCGGGGAGGGAGAGAGTGGTGGTGCGGGTGGTCATCGGATCCTCCTGGATGATGATTAGCTGACTTGACACCATCTAATATAGATGTCAGGTCGGACATGCGCAACCCCTCAGCCGTCGCAGCGCTCCAGGATGTGGGTGATGGCGAGGCGGTCCTCAGCGAAGAGGGGCAGCTGGTACTTGGAGGCCACGAAGGTGAGTCGGGCCGCATAGGTGCAGAGGTAGTCGGCGTTGGCGGGCAGCCACTGGCTGGGGCCGCTGTCTCCCTTGGCGCTGTTGCTGGGGCCGTCGACGGCTTCGAGGTTCGCGGGGTCGTTGGCGAACTGCTCGCGCTTATCGGCGGTCCACAGATCGGCGCCGGCGTGCCAGCTGCCCGAGAGGCTCCAGAGGTGATCGATCTGGACGAGCTCGCTGGTTCCTTGACCTCGCTGGAAGGTGATGTCCTGCCCGGTGTAGGCGTCATGCAGAGTCCCGGTCAGGACCACGCAGTCGTTCGTTCCCGGCTTGAGGCCGACGTCGACGAGGTCTCTGCGGAGGATGTCGTTGCGGGTGTCGCACCCGTTCCGATCGACGTCGGCCCAGCGCTGGCCGTAGGCGTCACGACTGTAGGGGAGAGCCGACTGCGCCTGATCCGCGGCGGGGATCGTCGCGAGCAGCTGCAGCGTCGCGTCGGCATTGATCGTCGTGACGTCGTGCTCCGTGTCGGCGAGACCGGCGCCGAGCAACTCGTCGATCGCGGAATCATCGGCCTGGGTGCTCAACTGCTGCACGGGCGACGACGTCTCTCCGGTCTCCGCGTGCGAGTCGAACGGGGAGCCCGACAGCCAGGTGATGCCGGCGACGACGGCAGCAAGGCTCGCGACGGTGAGCGCAGGCAGCGCGGGGGAGCGTCTTCTGGTCATCGCAGGCCTCCGTCTCCGCCGGCTCGCTGCGGCAGCCGGGTCCATCCGCGGTCGGCGAGATCCGCGATCGCTCGCTTGAGCTCGGGGGCGGGGATGTAGAACGTCGAGGCGTTCTCCAGGCACTCCTGCAGATCGAGGTAGAACTCCTCTTCGGGCCGTTTGCCCCGGGACATGGTCACCACCCCCGGATCCGGTCTTCGACGTATCGCGCGAACGCCGCTCGCTGCGCCCCGGTGAGGGGTCGCGCCGCGTGGGTCAGGGCCTCGATGTGCCGCTCGAGGTGCGCTGCCTGCTTCGCGGCTCTCTTGGAGGCGTCGGCATCGGCCTTGAGCTGGTATGCGGCCCGGTCGGCGACTTGCCAGGCGGTGAGGGTGGGCTCGTCGACGTCGGTGACGTGTCCGGCGATGCGGGGTCGGCGCGGGCCTTTCGAGAAGTAGACGTCGGGCTCGTCGGCGGGCGAGGTGATCGTGATGCGCGCCCCGATCTGGGCGCCGGTCACGAGCGGCGCGGTGTAGTAGCGGGTGCGCTCGCCTTCGAGGTAGGCGTAGCCGAGCTTGCCGTTGCTGGCCAGGGTGCGCCGGCCGATGTAGGTGACGTCGGTCGAGACCGGCTCGGGCGTCTCTGTGGTGCTCATCGTGGTTCCTCTCTGGTCCCTGCAGGTCATAGGTGCGCGAGCGTGCGCGGATCGGACAAGGCGTCGAGCTCGTCGGGGGTCTGGACGAGGGTCGCGAGATCTGCGGCGAGCAACTGCCGGGTGCCGCGACCCGGGCGGGATTGATCGGTGGGGGTGGCGGCCACGGCCCGGGACAGCCCGCCGGCGATCGCGGCCGCGGTCATCCCCGCCGATCTCGCGCCGATCTCGACGAGGACGAGGCGAGGCGCGAGCGCGGCGATGAGGCGTGCGCTGCGGTGGGAGGTGGTGCCGCCCCGTGGCGACGAGGCCTCCCAGAGGAGCAGCCCGCCGTGCTCGAGGATCCCCCGCTGCGCAGCGCGAGCGATGTAGCCGGCCTCCGCCGGCGGACGGTCGATGATCGCGATGATGCGCCCGCCGGCGCGGCGGGCGGCGTCGACTACGGCGAGATCGGTTCCCGTCTCGGCGGGAGTGACGAGGACATCACCACGAGCGGCGAGCCCGGCGGCCAGCGCCGCGCCGGCGGCCCGGCCGGCGACCGTCGCTGTACGGCCGCCGATGAGTGCCGTGCGCGCCTGGGACTGCAGAAGATCCAGAGCGCCGAGCGCAAAGATGCGCCGCGGAGCGATCGAGCCGAGATCCGCGAACGCTGCAGGCCAGTGCTCATGCTCGGGGTGCAGCAGGACGGCGCCGTCTGTGCCGGGTGTCTCGTGCGCGGGCATGACGTCCTCCAATCCAAATTAGCTGACTTGACGGTTACAAATATAGGTTACGCATATGAGCTAGTCAAGATGATCGTCTCCGAGCGAAAGGATGCGCGCTGGGAAGCGGGGGACATACCATCTGGGCATGAGGTTGATCGGGACGGTGCGCAGCGAGCCGGAGGCGGAGCCCACGAGGATCGAGGTCGAGGCTGCGACCTACTCGGCCGCCCTCGAGCAGCTCGAGCAGCGCGTGCCCGCAGGGCATCAGCTCATCGCCATCAGAGTCGATCGAGACGACGACCCCCGGGCCTCTTGATGTGTCGGTCGGCAGAGGAGGGCGGCCGCCGCTGCCCGAACTGCGGCAGCGAGTCTGAGCGCGCCACCCACAACGCCCGACGTCGGCAGAATCGCGCCGCCCGCTCGGCGGTCGTCTCGTGGGCGCGAGCAGAGGGTGTGCCGGACGAGGCGATCTCGCTCCTCGCGAAGGCGCCGCCGTCCGTAGCGAAGCGGTGGGCGCGCGAGGCGGGCGCGCCGGCATCGCTGCTCGAGGATCCCCCGCCGGCATCGGCGGCGCGAGCAATGTCCCCCCGGGAGGTGTCAGACATCTTCTGGGTGGGGCCGGATGTTCTCCCGTCGATCATCGCCACCGCCGCGCAGCAGGGCAGGCATCCCCGCGAGCGTGCCCTCCTGGATGCCGAGGTGGCCGGCCTCGAGTGGGCGGAGGAATCGGGGGTCAACGAGACCATCCGGGTGCGGCTGACGGACGGCGCAGACGCCTACCACAAACCCTTCGACGGGCTGGATGAGGAAGCGAGCGAGGACTACGGGCACGACGGGCCGCTGCAGCCGGTCCATGAGGTCGCAGCGTGGGCGCTGGCTCGCGAGCTCGGCGGGCCGTGGGACGAGCTCGTGCCGCCCTGCGTGCTGCGCGAGATCGACGGCCGGCTCGGCTCGTTGTCGATGGGCGTCCCCGGCAACGTGACGAACCCGCTACCGGTCGTGCCCGAGGAGCGGATCCTCGCGGCCGGGTTCTTCGACGCCCTCATCGGACAGCAGGACCGTCACGGCGGGAACCTCCTCGTCGACCAGGACCGGCTCTACCTGATCGACCACGGGTTCGCGTTCGGCCGCACCGGCGACGGATACAACCTGCAGCTGCTCCAGCAGCGCCGAGTGTTCCACGCGCCGCAGCTCACGGACGGCGAGCGCGCCGCGTTGCATCGGCTCGTGGGGTCGTCGGATCTGTTGGGTGTGGCGCCGTTGCTCCAAGGGGAACGCGCGGACGCGCTGCGCGCGCGGGCGGAGATCATGCTGGCTTCGGGCCGGGTGCTGCCGGGGGGCTGGTTCTAAAATGCAGGGCACGAGTGAGGTGGCATCCCGATGATCGAAGTCGAGTTCCGGCGGCCCGCGGCGAGCGGGTACGAGGCGGTCGGTGTGCTGCGTGTCGAGGACGATGGCTCTTATCGGGTCTCGGGGGACATCGGGGTCGACCTTGAGGAAGTGACCATCATGGACCGGTCAGCGCCGGGCGGTCGTCTCGCGCTGGCTGATGATCCGGTGGCCTGGGCGCGGAAGGCGCGGCGGGCGTTCCGCACCGGCTACCTGGTGCCGGTGGTGGTGGCTGATACCTCCCCGGCGGCGAGCGCGCCGATAGTGGAGGGTTGAGCGATGGGTGAGCTGATCGATCCGGCCGATCCGGAGTACGAGTGGAAGGTCGCCGAGCAGTATCAGGCCCTCGTGGACGCGCCCGGGCCGGATGACGACGCTCCTGTGCAGATCACGTCTCGGCAGGCGTTGAAGCTCGCGGCGATCGCCGAGGCCGTGGCCGCGGGGCATGTCGGATTCACCGATGCGCTGCGCGCAGGGGCTTGGTTCCTGCAGTGCGCGAACGCCGAGGCGCCCCACGTGGGGGATCGCATGCGGATGTCGATGTCCGCCGCCGAGGCGTGGGAGCGGGTGGACGCATACCCGTGGCCGCGGTCAGGGAAGCCGCGGGGCTGAGCCGTCGACGACCCGCCTGACGGCGATCGAGTGTGGCTCTGTGTCGGCGTGGGAGTAGCCGGCTGCGGCGAGCGCGACTGCGGGCTCCGGGGTGGAGCCCCTCCCTCCGAGGGGAGGCGGTGTGCGCTTCCCCTGGCCGCTGTGCGGTTGGCGGGCCTGCCCCCTCTCCTGTCGATTAGCTGACTTGACTACTACTAATATAGGGCATGCCTCCGACATGCGCAAGTCGTCGGCCGCCGCCGCCGTCGCGCCGTAGTCGAGCTGAGCGTCTTGGCGTGTTCTGACTTGCACGGGGGTGGGGCGGCGAGCGCCCCACCCCCGTACAGGTCAACGCTCGAAGGCCCAGCGAGGGAGGTGGCCTGCCTGGACGAACGAGGCGACGATCTCGGAGAGGCCGTGGCCGGGTTCGATCGTGAGCGCCTGGCGGGCGTAGGCGTCGGCGTGGGTGGAGTGCCCGAGCGCCCAGGAGAGCCACGCGATGGTCGCCAGCAGGCCCGCGCGGAGGGGCTGGGGGGCGAGTGCGGTCAGGTGGCGCACGGTGGCGAGAGCGGACTGCAGGCGGCGCGCGTCGGGTCGGGGAGCGTCGCCCCACATGATGCTGGCGAGGTCGGTCGGGTACTCCTCGCCGTGCTCCCATCCGGCCTGCGCCTCGGCGGCCCGCTCGCCGCCGTGCTCGTCGGTGGCCCACTGCACGATGGCGATGTCGCGGAGGGAGGGGCGGCTGAGGGCGAAGATCAGGCTGGCCGCGTCGAACGGGTCGATCTCCTCGGGCCGGGTGGTCGCGGCGACCTCCGCGAGTGCGACCCAGTCGGTTTCGGCGACGTCGGCGAGGCCGAAGTCCTCGAACGCTGCGAGCACGGCCTCGAGGCGGTCCTCGTCGGGGGCGGGGATCTCGGTGCCGCTGTGCTGGTCGCCGGTGGTGGCGCGGCCTGCGGCGAGCGCGGAGTTGATCTCGGTGAGCGGGTGGGGCTGCTCGTCGGTGAGGGCGCTTCCCCAGCCATCGCGGGCGACGTAGAGGGCGTCCTTGATGCCGAAGCCGCACTCGGTGGCTCGGTCGAGGAGGGCGCCGATGATGGGGCGGGTGGTGTGCCCGTCCTGGTCGGTGTAGATGACCACGGCGACGGCCCGGGCGTCGGGGATACGGCAGACGATGCCGGTGATGGTGCTGGCGAGGGCCTGCGGGTCGGTGTCCTCGTTGAGGTCGAAGCGTGCGGCCCCGGCGGTGTGGTTGCCGCGGAAGGGGACGACGACGATGGAGCGGGTCGGGGTGTAGCCGATGAGGGCGGGGATGAGGCCGAGGAAGTCGGCGGCGCTGGTGGCCTGGACGATGGTCGGCTGGGCGGTGGTGGTCATGGGGTCCTCCTCGGACGATGATTAGTTGACTTGACTACTACGAATATAGGGCATGGGTCCGACATTGGCAACCCCTGGGGAGCGAGACGGCGAATCGCCCCGCTCCCCGGGCCTGATTCACCAGATCTCGAAGCCCCCGCTGTGCCGCGCGAAGCGGGCGAACTCGGCCACGTTGGCGACCTCGAACGGGTAGTGCCGCGCGCTCGGCTCGGTCTGCCCGGTGCCGCTGCAGGCGTTGCACCCGCCACGACCGGTCACGGGGTCGCGAGGCTTGTCGAGGCCGTTCTGCACGCCGATCTCGTCGGTGCGCACCCCGGTGCCCGAGCACAGCCAGCACTCCTCCATCGGGAGCGCGGCGAGGTAGACGCTGCGCTCCGCCTCGTACAGCGCAACGGTGCCGTTGGCGAGGTCTGCGTCGAGCGCGTCGGCCAGGGCGAGCGCGCCAGCGTCGTCGAGGCCGTCGCCGTCGTTGCTGTGCCAGTAGGTGCATCCGGCGGTCAGCGCCGGGTGCGCAGCGGTGAGGTAGTCGGCGAGCGGATGCCAGCCCCACACGCTGTTGCGGAAGTACTGCCCGACCTCGGCGGTCGGGTTCTTCCCGTAGACGTCCATACCCATGTCGATCCCCTTTCATTGGGATTAGTTGACTTGACACCTACGAATATAGGAGGGGGGTCGGACATTGGCGCGGCGGAGTGGTTCGGGCAGGCAGGAGGGGCGGAGCCGGCTCGACTCCGCCCCTCCTGCCTGCCGCGGTATCAGGCGACGGTGGGAGTGAACACGCAGGAGGTCTCGCGCCCGTGGTGCCAGCCGTCGCACTCGATGTGCCCGAGCTTCCGGGCGTCGTTGCGGCAGGCGCGGCGCGCGGCAATCTCGTCGCTGTCGATGCGCGCGGCGTGCAGCGCCTCGATGTGGTCGAGCTTGTCGGCGAAGCCGTCGTGGTCGGGGAGTCCTGCAGCAGCCCACAGTCGCGCGCACAGCCCGAAGCCCTCATGGGAGAGCGGTGCCCGCTCTGCGGCCGCGAGAAGGCCGATCACGACCTCCACGGCGGTGCCCGGGCGGGTGTCCTCCCCGTGGGCGACCCGTTCGAGGATCTCGCGCACGTGGGCGCGGTAGACGATCTCCACGCCCATCCGGGCGGATGCCTCATCGCCGCTCAGCAGGGCGAACGAGTGATAGAGCTTGTCGGCGTCCTCGGGGTGGCGCAGCTGCGCCTGCGCGATCTCGTCCTCGGCCCAGCCGATGCGCTCGAAGATCGACCCGAGCGCATCCTCGATCCCGGCCAGGATCTCGGCCGCTCCAGTGGTGACGTCAGTCATGGTGTCCTCCTAGATATGGGTTAGTTGACTTGACACCTACGAATATAGGAGGGGGGTCGGACATTGGCGCGCGGGCCGACGGTCGGGGCAAGCGAGAGGGCGGAGTCGGCTCGGCTCCGCCCTCTCGGTCAGCGGTGGATCAGGCGCGCTCGGCGTCCCAGTCGTCCACGTCCAGGCCGCTCCAACCGTTCGAGCGGATGGACTCGATCACGTCCTCGGAGGTGATCTCCTCGGAGGCGAGATCGCCCGCGCCGTCGCTGTCGCGAGCGGCGACCGTCTTGTAGACGGTGAGGGAGATCGTGATGTCGAGGCGGACCTCGAAGTCACGCTCACGGGGCACCCCGTTCAGTTCGTCCGCGAGGCGGTCGTACTCGGCGCAGAACCCGGCGTAGTCGGCGATCCGGCCCGCCTTGTCCCAGAAGTCGACGAGGCGGGGGTCGCCGCCGTCCGTGATCTGGTCGAAGCGCAGCCGGTTGTTCTCCGCCTCGAGCTCGGCCACGCGGGCGAGCGCGTCGCGCGCCGTGGCCTCGGCCCGGGCGATCTCGCCGATGGCGACTGTCCGGTTGTCGCGGATGAAGCTGATCTCGCCCAGCTCGGCCGCGGTGTCGGTTCCGGTGGTGGTGATGTCAGTCATGATGTCCTCCCTAGAACGGTGATTAGTTGACTTGACGCGTACAAATATAGGGGCCACCTCCGACATTGAGAGGTGGCCCCTATCCGCCTAGGGAGTGACGGGGATCAGGAGGTCATGGCATCGACCTCCTCGGCCCATGCCTCGGGGTCGGCCTCGGCGCACTTGCGACGGATCTCACCGGCGATCTCGGCCATGTCGGCGGTGTCGTAGACCGTGGCGAGCGCCTCGGCCTCGCGGCGGGTGAAGTGCTCGAAGAAGTCCTCGCCCACCTCGATCCGGCCCAGCAGCTCGGCCAGCTCGCGCAGCTCGGCGCGCAGCCGGTCGAGCACCTCGGCGGGGGAGTGTCCCGGCTCGTAGACCGGCTCCAGGTTCCCCGCGCTCGTGCGCTCGGCCACGATGCGCCCGCCCTGCCATTGCTCGCGGGTGACGCTCGGCTCCTCGCCGGTCCACTCGGTCTCGATCAGCACCGTCGCGGTCGGGTAGCGGTGCGTGAACGCTTCCCCGAACGTGGCGAGTCCCTCGGTCTCGTACTTGTCGTGGTACGCCAGGTGCGCACCCTCATCGTCGAGACCGAAGTCCGAGTCGAACCCGAGCGCCCGCCCGCCCAGATAGACCCGCTCCTCGCGGAGGCTCTCGCCGATCTCCAGGCCGTGCTCGCGGTCCACGCTCGCGTTCCACAGCGCCACCATGCTCTCCAGCGCGGCGACCTCCTCCCGGTTCGGGAAGGTGATCGTCACCGATGTCCACATGCTCATGTCAGGCCCTACCTTTCTTGATTAGTTGACTTGACAGCTACT
Organism: Microbacteriaceae bacterium PS02067; assembly: GCA_029960085.1. Lineage (GTDB taxonomy): Bacteria > Actinomycetota > Actinomycetes > Actinomycetales > Microbacteriaceae > Microbacterium. The sequence continues at coordinate 31,890 of JASCPG010000037.1, forward strand.
AATATAGACATAGGTTCCGACATCGCGATCGACAGCACCGAAAGAGGCCGAAATGACCGCCCAGACCATCGCTACAGCAGAGGCCGCGCTCGCCGCACTGACCGGCAACGTGACCCACCGGCCCACCGACCACGAGATCGCGCTCGCAGAGGCACTGCAGGCGCTCGTGAGCGACCACGCCGCCCTGTTGGGTGAGGGACACTGCGCCAAGGCGTGGGAGGAGGGCGTCGAAGCCGCGCTCTACGCCGTGACATCCCCTGAGCCGGGAGCACCGTTCAGCGTGGGGCCGAACCCATACGAACCCGCCAGCTAACCGCCTCGGCGCGCAGCGCCGAACCGACCACAGGAACGGGGGAGAGGATGACCGCCAGCACCCTCCGGCAGCCGATGCCCAGACCCCAGAGCTACGCCGAGTACGAACGCGCCCGCCCCCACATGATCGACACCGCAGGCCGCCCCCTCGAACTCGCCTGGTGCCGCCCCTGCAACCGTGAACACTTCACCGTCGAACCCCACGCCGCCGATGTGCCCTGCCCCCGCTGCAAGGCCACCGCAGGCCGCTGCACCCGCCCCTCCGGCCACGAGGCAGACGCCTGGCACAAAGACCGCCTCGACGCCTTCTACGCCCTCTGTGACGCACTCGAATCCGCAGGGCACCCACAGGTAGCCCGCTGGCCGTAGACCCCCCACAGCGGCAGGCAGCCGGCTCCCCAGAACGGGCCACCCCAGCACGCCGCCGGAGGCGCGCAGCGCCGACCCCACCGAGGCCGGAGGCCCGGCCTGCCGGGCCGACCCGGAGGGGCGCGCAGCGCCCCGGACCCCAGTCTCTTATACACAAATCCGAGCCCACGAGACGA